>PFAC01000016.1:0-8142 GCA_002773835.1 Chlamydiae bacterium CG10_big_fil_rev_8_21_14_0_10_35_9
AGCTCCAAGATGAACTCACTGAGATGGGAGCAAGAACAAAAACCGGAAAGACGTTTGCAATTTCTCAACTTAATAAGATTTTGAAAAAGCCTTTTTATTGCGGGGTGATGGAAACCAAATATGGGATTGTCAATCATCATTATGAGTGTCTTACAAGTCCTGAAACCTTCCATCGGGTCCAAGAGATTATTGATGGGTATCAGTCCAAGCCGCACAAGACCAAAGCAAAACCTTTTGTGCTAAAGGGAATGATAACATGTGCGCATTGCGGTTGCGTAGTGACCCCTGAAATCAAGAAGAAGCGATATGTCTACTATAGCTGCACGAATGGAAAAGGTGGATGTAAGCGAACCTATGTGAGAGAGGAGCGACTGTTAAAGCCTTTAATGGCATATTTTGACCAAATTTCTTTGAGTGAAGAGCAGATTCAGACCATCACTGAGTACTTGCGGGAGATTCACCATTCTGAATCCCGTTTTCATAAAGACAGCTTGAGTGCGCTTCGAAAAGAGCAGGATAGAATTCAAAGACGTATTGGTCAGATGTACGAGGATAAGCTAGATGGTCTTATTGATGAGGTCATGTACCTGGAAAAAGTGAAGGAATACAAGACAAGGCAATCGGAGATTGTCGATGAGATGAAAAGGCACGAGGTAGCAGACCAGAATTTTCATATCACGGCAAACATGGTGCTGAAGCTCGCAGCAAAGGCAAGAGAGTTATTTGAGAGTTCTGAAGTGGATGAAAAACGACAACTTTTGAATTTAGTGTTTCAGAACTTGGAGCTGAGAGACGTAAGTCTCTCAGTACAAGTACATGAACCGTTTAATATGATGATGGACTACAAAAAGTGTCCAACGAATTGGAGGTGGAGAGAATCGAACTCTCGTCCTTAACAAACTACAATACCAATGACTACATGCTTATCTCCTTTATTAGTAATCGGTCTTGATGAAAGGAGCCCCACTTGGGACCGATTTAATCCTCGTTGTCTCGGATTTTCTTACCAGAGGATCAGAGGTAAGAGTCCAAACCCAGAAACATGACGGTAGTGACTAAAACTCCAGGTCAGATTTTAGGCTACCGGGCAATCCAGACTGTTAGGTCCTTATGCCGCTAACGCGTATTCTTGGTCAGCAATTATATTTTAATCGGCTTTTAAAGAGGCCAACCGATCAACCTCTGCATGCCACTGATACATAATTTGAAAGTCGAAACCTGTTCACCCCCAAGATTATTATATCAGATATTTGAATTAATTTCTATGATACTTAAGTACTAGATTTTTATATAGTTAAATCTTATTATAAGACGTTTATTATTTATATAAATACTTGAAAATAAAAGGTTAATGTAAATGTTTCAGGTTCAGCAGGATGAGGGTTTTCCCCAAAGAGAAGACAAAATAGAGGCTTTTTGGAGAGAGCAAGATATTTTTAAAAAATCGATTGAGCAAAGAAGTCAGGGCGCTCTATTTTCTTTTTACGATGGACCTCCTTTTGCGACAGGGCTTCCTCATTATGGACACTTATTAGCTGGAACAATCAAGGATATTATCCCTAGATTCAAGACAATGAAGGGGTATTTTGTACCTAGACGGTTTGGCTGGGACTGCCATGGCCTTCCTGTAGAAAATGAAATTGAAAAGGCGAAAGAACTATCAGGTGCTATTTCTATTGAAGAGTTTGGTATTGCCAATTTCAACGAAGAATGCCGAAGCATTGTACTGCGTTACACCGAAGAATGGAAAAGAACAGTTGAGAGAATGGGAAGATGGGTAGATTTCGATAAAACTTATAAGACGATGGACACCTCTTTTATGGAATCTGTCTGGTGGGTTTTTAAAGAGTTATGGGAAAAAGGTTTAGTCTACGAAGGTTTTAAGGTGATGCCTTTTTCAGCAAAACTTGGCACACCTCTTTCTAACTTTGAAGCTAATCTAAACTATAAAGAAGTTAATGATCCTTCATTAACTGTGACATTTCCACTAGCTAGCGATCCTAGCACAGCTTTGTTGGCATGGACGACCACACCTTGGACTTTGCCCTCGAATTTAGCACTGGCAGTAGGGCCTGAAATAGACTATGTCAAAGTTTATTCTGAAAAACATAAAATGCATTTTATTTTGGCAAAAGCTCGCTTAGGGGAGTACTTTAAAGAAGACTTTTCTATCGTTCAAGAAATGAAGGGAAGAGATCTTAAAAATGAAAAGTATATTCCTTTATTCTCTTACTTTAGCGGTCATAAAAATGCCTTTGTTGTGTTAACAGATGACTTTGTTTCTACAGAAGATGGTACAGGAATCGTTCACACAGCACCAGCATTTGGAGAAGTTGACTTTTTTGCTTGTAAAAAGGCCGGCATTGAAATTGTATGCCCTGTTGATAATAACGGAAGGTTTACAGATGAAGTGCCTGATCTTAAAGGGGAGCTTGTAAAAGATGCTGATAAAAAGATCATTAAAACCCTTAAAGAACAAAATAGAGTTTTTCATCATGGTCAGATAAGACACAGATACCCATTTTGCTGGCGATCAGATACTCCTTTAATTTACAAAGCGGTCAGCACTTGGTTTGTAGCTGTTGAAAAAATTAAAGATCAGCTCATCGAAGCGAACGAAAAAATCCATTGGGTCCCAGGACATATTAAAAAGGGGCGTTTTGGTAAGTGGCTAGAAAATGCAAGAGATTGGGCTATCAGTCGTAATAGATACTGGGGAACTCCCATTCCTATCTTCCGCTCAGATGACGGCGACATCCAAGTTGTAGGATCTGTAAGGGAACTAGAGGAAAAGACAGGGGGGAAAATAGAAGATCTTCACAGGCATTTTATTGATGATTTATCATTTGAAGAAAACAATAAAGTCTATAAGAGAGTATCTGAAGTATTTGACTGCTGGTTTGAATCAGGTTCCATGCCCTATGCGCAAAACCACTATCCTTTTGAAAATAAAGAAGAGACCGAAAAAGGTTTTCCTGCTGATTTTATTGCAGAAGGATTAGATCAAACTAGAGGGTGGTTTTACACTTTAAACGTTTTATCTGTTGCTTTATTCAACAAACCTGCTTTTAAAAACGTTATTGTTAATGGCATTATTTTAGCAGAAGATGGAACTAAAATGTCCAAAAGGCTCAAAAACTATCCAGAGCCCATGGAAGTTATTCATAAATATGGAGCTGATGCTATCAGGCTTTATATGCTTCATAGCCCCGCTGTAAAAGCGGATGATTTGAGATTTTCAGAAAAAGGAGTGGAATTAGTACTGCGTCAAATACTTATTCCCTTTTGGAATAGTTTTGTCTTTTTATCTACTTATGCAAAAATTTATGAATGGACACCAAATCAAAATCCAAGCAAGCCAAAAGCATCTATAGATCAGTGGATTTTATCTAAAACCCAAGAACTGATTCAAAAAGTTGAGTTATCTTTAAATAATTACGAGCTTAACGCAGCCGTTGATCCTTTTGTAAGCTTTATTGATCAGCTCACGAATTGGTACATTAGAAGATCTAGACCTAGGTTTTGGGCTGATGATGACACGTCCGACAGGAATGAAGCTTTTCAAACTTTATATGATGTATTGCTGGAGCTTTCTAAAGTAGCAGCTCCTTTTATTCCATTTACAAGTGAGGCGGTCTTTCAAGAATTGAGGACAGAAAAAATGCCTCTGTCTGTGCATTTGTGCGATTTTCCTGTTTATAACGAAAAGATACGCAATATACCTTTAGAAAAGGAAATGGACTTTGTTCAAAGGTCTGTAAGTTTGGGGCACTCACTTAGAAAGGAACAAAAAATAAAGGTAAGGCAGCCTCTTTCTAAAGTTCATATTGCAAGTGCTAATAAAGAAATTTTAGAAGCGCTGAAAATGCAAAAGAATCTCATTATCGATGAGCTAAACGTCAAAAATATTGAACTGCATTCTGATGAGACGAAATTTGTGCAGAGGACTGCTAAACCAAACTTTCGAGTTTTAGGTAAAAAGGTTGGTAAGTTAATGCCTCAAATGCAAAAAATGGTGCAAGCGTTTGAATCTTCGCAATTAGATTTACTGGAAAAAGGGGGGACCATTCAAGTGGAACTCAATGGAGAGTTGATAGACCTTTCACCGGAAGATATTTTTGTGGAAAGAAAAATTGCAGAAGGAATTGTTGCGGCTAATGATCCAGATATCGCAGTAGTTTTAGAAACAAGCCTTACGGATGAGTTGAAGAAAGAAGGTCTTGCCAGAGAGATAGTGAATAAGATTAACACTATGAGACGTGAATTAGGCTTTGCTGTAACGGATCGTGTCTCTTTGAAAATTCAATCTTCCGATTTCGTGAAAAATACCTATCAAGAATACAAAAAATATATTGATAATGAAGTTTTAGCTGTTGAATGCCATTTTATTCCTAATCATGGAACAGAATGGGATTTGAATGGTGAAAAAGCTATTATCGAAATATCAAAAGCAAACGTTTAAGGCCTTTTTAATAAGGCCTTCTTTTTCTGTAATAAATGTAGGCAAGTGCAGAGATTATTAGAAAAGTTACCCATACGAAAACTTTTGGAAAATTCACAGCAGGATAAGAAGGTTGCAAAGGTTTTCCTATTCGATTTGCAGGCCAGAATATAAAGTTTGCTCCTCCTTTTAGGTTGGACTGAGGAACAAAGCCAAACTCTCGACTATCTGCGCTCATAGCGTGGTTGTCTCCTAAGACTAAATAGCTTTTTTCAGGTATGGTAATTCCATACTGTTGAATGAACGCAACATCTAAATTGCCATCAGCAAGTAAGGGAGGTCCTGAGTCAATAAAAGGATCATAGCTAATGCTGTCCCTTTGCTTTTTCTTTTCGTTTTCAATGTAACGAGTCAAGTTTTCATCACATTTTTTTAAAATGGGATATCCAAGTAAGAACAATTCTTCATTTTTGAAGTAAGCATATCTAGAAGGCTCGATGAGAGGATGTTTAACTATATTACTGAACCGAGTGTCTACTTCAATGCCTAGGTTATAAAGAAGGTGAACGTTTTCTACTGAGTATTGATTAAGAGGATGATTTTCAGGCATTTTTTTCAAAAAGCCACCTAAGGGAAGGACTCCTAAGATATTTTTCAAGCTATTGGGAAGTTTTTCAAAGAAGCTGTCCAAATATACTTTGTATAAAGTACCGTTATCTACTTCATAAATACCATCTTCTACATTAGGCACATCTATTGAAAATGGGGTTAATCGATAACCATAGCGGTAAGCTTTTTGATTTTTAACGACAAATCTGGCTGTAGTAATGTGCTGGAAAATTTCTCGTAGCTGGGTATCATTTAGAGGAATGTAAGAATATTCATAAGAAAGACCGGGTCTTGTCCTTTGATACTCATCTTTAATTAAAGTAAGGGGCTTTAGTTTGGGATTGTGTTTTAACTCGAGGTACAGTTCAGCATCTTCCTCAAATGGTGTATTAGTAAAGCCCTGCAATTCTTCTTTTGTTAACAGTCTTGCCATTGCAAAGTTTTTAAAACCCCAAAGGTCTGCGTATTTTTGGATATTTTTATTGGTAAGTAAACTTCCTTCTAAAGAACCAAAAGGAGTAACTTCCAACTTTGCTACTGGCTCATTCATCTGGTAAATATAAACAGGAGAGAAAATCCCATTTGCTAAATAGTTAGTTGCTACTATTTTCCCATAAAAATGAATGAACGGAATATGCTCAATATTTTCAAACCATGGCTTTTGGGAAAATTCTTGAATAGGGTTGCCATCTTTGTCTATTCCGTAAATTTGCCCTCCATAAAAATAAAGGGTATCACCAGGTTTTCCAATGAGTCTTTTAATATACTGTTTTTTACCGGGAAATAAGAAAAAATAGCGAGTATCAACATCGGGGATATCCATCCCTCCACCATTAAAAATAACGATATTGCCTCTTTTTAAAGAACTGTCGTCAAAATAAAAATGATCGTTTCTTAAAGGGATGTTAAGGCTATAGTCGGTTTTAGAAACTACTAGGTAATCTTTTTCCTTAAAGGTAGGTCTCATAGATCCGGATGGAATGCTATAGAACTCAAACCACATTTGCCTGATTAAAATAGCAACAAGTAAGGCAAAAGCAAGTCCACCTAAAACATCTATAAACTTTTGAATAGGGGATCTTTTAAGATGAATGTCCGACAGTTGAACAAGTCTGGTATAGCAATCATTAGCTTTTTGTTTATCCCTTTCTTTGATCGCTACATGTAATGCAGATAAGTGATCTTCAAAATCTTTTTGAACATCAGTTGGGAGCTTGTGTTTCTTTCTTCTGTAAAGGTTTGAAAGCTTCTTTAAAGCTTTCTTTAATTTTCTAAGTGATAGTTCTTCCATAGTTTTAAATACTAAAATACTTTCAAATGAATTGCAATGTGGAAAATTTGTTCATAACTCACTAAAACTTTAAGGAAGAGTGGCTTCTTATAGAAATTACTGTATAGGGAAAGTTTTAGTTTTAAGATTGTTTAAAGATTGAATAAAATCAATGTTTATAACTATTCAAAATAAAAAGGTTCTCTTAACTCTGAAATGGTTTTTGAACCACTGGGTTTTATTATCCACTTGTAATAATGATTTTTTTCTAAATGGTTTTTAAGGGTTTCATTAGAAACTTCAATGATCAGTTTTTCACCTTGCAAGGAAACTTCCTTGAAGGGAATCTCAATTACTTTTTTAACTTTATTTTCCTGCAATACAGTGAACAATTGGATCTTATTATAATAAACTGGGCGTCTTAAAATTAAAATAACTCCTGACTTTGTTTTTTTAGGTTTACTTAGAAATTCTAAAGGTCTTCTAGGGATGTCCTTTTTCGGGGAGCTTAGATTATGCCCTGCATCGATTACTTTTAACGTTAAGGCAATGTGGTCTGTTAGTACTTCTATCCAAAAGGGGAAAAAGAACTCTTTTTTCTTATCAAAATATAATTGGATTTCTTTTCCAGATAACTCAGTTTGATCGTCAGGCCATTTAGTTTGCAGGATGTCAAACTCTGGCTTTTCTACTTTTTCATGGTGAATGATCATTGGAGGGGTCCATGATCTTCTGTGGTCTGTTTCTCCATCTAAAGGAGGAGGGCCTATTTTTTTTTGCCGCTCTAAAGGAACTTTTTTTAAAGTAAGCTTGGACAAAGAAATTAAAAGGTTTTCTTCATTGTTTGGCTTTAGCCAAGCGCCTCTTGAAAAGGAGTAACTTTCTAGTATATTACTTGATATCAGGTCAATTTCATACATTATCCAAGATGTATGTCCAGGAGCATGCTCACTGACCCATGTCGGCCAGTCTTTTTCCTTTACAAGTGAAATAGGGGCTGAAATTTCCTCAAGAAGAACTTTATCATTTGCATTTTTGGCAATTCTTATAAGGGTCATTGTTTTGCCATGCTTAGCTACCAAATAGTCTCCTTCCAAAGAATTAGCTAATCGATCTTTAATGGAAAAAGCAAAACAAAGACTTGATGAAACAAGAAAATAAAAAAATATTAACCTTTTAATCATGTTAATAGTATTCGAATTTGGGCTTTTAACTTCAATTTTTTATATTTTCTTACAGTGCTTAAAGGATGTTTATCCAAATAATCCTTTTAAGCCATAATAAAGAAGAAAAATTCCCCAGTATCTTCTGATAGAGAATTCATCTTTAAATTTTTTCTTTCTAACAAAAATATAGCCTAATTCTACCATTAATGGAGCTACAAATATTTCAAAAGGTTTGATGTTCTTAAAAAGTATTTCCCTTCCATATGCAAAATACATTGCGATCATAATAAATAGTATTATGTAAAACCATCTGTAAGGTTTCATCTTATCTAAAGTTTTTGATATCATAGTCGGGCCTCACACGAAAAGTATTATCTTTGCCATGGTTTGCTTTAATTTCTTTTTAATTTTTATAAATGAGTGAAATAGCCTGACATATTTTTTTTAATCCATCAATTGATCTTTTATAAAATCCAAGAAAGAATTTTTAATCTTTATGGGGTTCTATTATGGTTCATTTCTAAATAACCTCTTGCGTTAAAGTTAATATTTTACTTACATTTTGTGGTTTTTTCTTACCAACTTATACAAAGTTATGAAAAAACTGCTCTTTTTTGTTCTTTTGTTGTCCCATCTTTTAGGTCAGGAAGTAAATG
>PFAC01000016.1:8162-12463 GCA_002773835.1 Chlamydiae bacterium CG10_big_fil_rev_8_21_14_0_10_35_9
ATTTTATTTCGGAAACAGACCTAGTGGTGGAGGGAGCGGAGCCCATTAAGCTGCGAAACAATTACATAGGTCAGTATCCCAAAGCTCCTTTTTCCGGATGGTATAGGTTTGCGCATACAACACTTTCTTATCACCCTTCTACGGGTGTGCTTGAAATGACAGATAAAGATGGTGTTAAGTTGGTCTATCGCACATCTTCCAGGTTTAAAAAACCTAAAGCAAAAAGACCGTTTTGGAAGCTGTGGGAAGGCAAAAAAGCCAAAAGAAAAAGAAAAGAAAAAAATACCAGGAGAAAAGAAGAAAGTCTTCAACCTCACCCGGCTAGATTGCTACATGGAAAAAGCTTGGCAGGCCTTTCGCGTGCACCACAGGAAGGAAAAGACAACGTTATCAATAACTATGTAGAGTTGACTCATGATAAAAAATATGTGTATGTATATACCCCTTCGGGAAATTTGCTTATATATAGAAGGATACCTTCTAAGCCCCCTAAAAAATTCGAAGATGCCGTCACTTATTTTTGTTACTACCTGCTTATAGAAGAAAGAAATAGGAATGGAAGAAAAACACTATATGCCTATGACGGTAAGAACCAATTAATAGGAATTAAAACAACCAACCTGCAAGAAAATAAAATCTACTCTTCTGTCAACTTTACTGATCTCGGAAGAAACTTCACAGATTTGGATACCGTGACCAGTGATGGAAAATCCCTTAACCTACGCTATCGCCATTACCAGGCAGGCAAGGCATCTATCAATGTCCTGACAGAAAGTCAAAATAGTAGCCGTCCTAAAGAAACATACCACTATAGTTTTGATCCTTCTTATGGGGTTTCTTTAACGGAAAGACACTGGCCTGATGGCAGAAAGATGGTTATAGAGTATTACCAAAAAGGACAAAACCAAGTTCATGGGCAAACAATTACGATTACTTGTGATGAAGATAAAAGGATAGGTAGAGTAAAAGCATTAAAGTCTCCTGTTGGAGAGATGGGAGATATAGAAACCATCTATGAGTTCATCTATGAGATAGGAAAAATAGGCGAGACTTCCGGAAAGACCTATGTCTATGACGTAGACAATAACCTTAACCTGTATTATTACTCTCCTTATCTAAGGTTGGAAAAAATTGAAAGGTATGAAAATAGGCAAAATGTCCAACATTTGAAGGCTGTTGAAAAGTTTATTTGGGGAAAAGAGGGAACTTCTTTAGAAACCTATTTGTTATGTCATGCTTTTTGTGATGCCGACAACAACTGTTTGAAAGCAAAACAATATACATACGATGCCTTTGGGAATGTCTCCCAAGAGACTATCTTGGGAAATATCTCTCAACAAGGGTCTATCAGTTTTGGACCGGATAGCTTACCTCTTTCTAATAGTGTAGAATCTTGCACGACTATCAGAGAATTTTCTCAAGACGGAAAAAATCTTTTACTAAAGGAAATACTGCCCAATGGACAGATCCGAGAATATGAGTATGATGAAAATTCCGGGGAACTTATTGCAAAGTTTATCTCAGATCAAAACTCTATTTTGCTTAGGAGTTTTTATTTTTACGATGAAGATAATTTCCTGATTCAGGAAATTACTGATGATGGTATCACTAAAGACTTTTCTAATTTTTCCGGTGTAACAGAAAGAAAAATACAGAAAATTATCCGAATACAAAATGGCCCTTTTGTAGGGCTTCCTTGCAGACTCGAAGAAAAATATCTCGAGCTTAGCACGCAGCAAGAGCAACTTGTTTCAGCTGTGGATTTGCACTATTCTCAAGAAGGGAAAATTACCCAAAAAGACTTTTATGACAAGCAAAATCATTTTGTGTATTCCTTACATTTTCAATATGACAAACAGGGAAATATCCTTTCTCAAACCAATGCCAAAGGACAAGAAGTCTTATTTACTTATGACGCCAACCAAAACTGCACGAGTATTTATGACACAGCCAAGAAACTCACTACTAAACATGTGTATGACTTATCTAACCGTCTTATACAATCTTCCCTTATTTCTGCAGAAGGAAAAGAGTTTGCTTTTCAGTTCAGTTATAACAAAAAGGGCTTTTTACTATCTGAAAGAGATCATGCAGGCAACTGTACATTTTATGAATATGATCTTTTTGGCAATCCCATAAAAAGAACTCTCCCGGGTATCCTTACTGACTCTAAAAAATTAGAGTCACCCGTTTACACAGCTGAGTATGATCTTTTTGGCAACCTATTATCGGAAACGGACCCCAAAGGGCATACAACAACTTATCAATATAACGTCTATAATAAGCCCCTATTGGCTATCAAGCCTGATGGCAGCAAAAAGGCCTTCGCGTACTATCCCAATGGCGACCTTCAAAGCCAGGTAGACTCGTATGGAACCGAGCAGGTTTATTTTTATGATGTTCTTCAAAGGCTTACAACTAAAGAGGTTTATTCCACTTCAGGTTCCTTACTGCTCAAGGAAGCAAAAAATTACTCTTCGTTTCACTTGTTAGAAGACATAGATGCTATGGGCTATGCAACCACTTACGAGTATAATTTTGCAGGTCAGAAAATAGCAGAAGCACGAGAAGGAGAGAAAAAAGAGTTTTTTTATGACTCAAGGGGAAGACTATCAAAAACACAACTTGCCGATCATACCCAAATCATAAAATATGACATTTTAAATCGATGCATCGAAGAAAGTTCTCAAGACTTGCAAGGACATACCATTGCTAAAAGAAGCTATCAATATGATGAGGCCGGCAATCAATCTGTTATAACTAACTACATAGGAAACAAGCCGGTTGATGAACTTTTTTACTACGATGGCTTCCAAAGACTTGTCAAAAGCATCAATCCTTTAGGGTTTGCCACAACCTATGAGTACCATGACTTTTACCTGAATGAATATGGACAAACCCTTTTAGAGAAAATCACAGAAGGCCCTTTAGGAATAACAACCTATGAGTACATAGATGCTTCTGAAAGAACCTACAAATGTAAAGTATTGTCAAAAGAGGGAGCTATTCTCTCTTCTGCAGAGCAATTTTACGATCTCAAGGGAAATCTTACTTTAAGAAAAGATGAAGTAATATCTAAGAAGGGAATATCCGATAGATATACCTGTTGGGAGTATGACACTCAAAACCAGGTGAGCTCCATAACGGAAAGTTTTCAAACCCCTTCTCAAAGAACGACCTTTTATAAGTACAATTTAGAAGGGTTTTTAGAAGAAGTAGTCAAGCCTGATGGTGTAACTATTACCAATACTTATGACCCCCTGCATAGGATGGTAGCACAAAAATCGTCTGATGGGACTATCAACTATGCTTATTCCTATGATCTTCTCAATAATTTGACTGTATCAGAAGATTTGAACTCTCATAAGAAGACAATAAGAGAAGTAGATCACCGAGGAAGGATATTACACGAGACGTTAGCCAATAATTTACAGCTTATCAATAAATACGATCTTGCCGGCAAGCGCTGTGAGCATACTTTACCTGACGGGTCTTCTATAGAATATACCTATCAGGCAACGCAGCTATCCTCCGTTACAAGGAAAAATGCAGACAGAGCTTCTCTTTACACCCATGTTTTTCATGAATATGACCTTGCCGGCAATCTATTGCAAGAAGAGTTGATTAATGGTCAAAAAGTAACTTGCGTCAGAAGCCCTTATGGGAACATACAAAAAGTTACTTCCCAATACTTGGTACAAGAAATTACCGAGTATGACAAAGAGGGAAAAATCACAGCTTTGCAGGAAGAAGGGACTCCAATATCTAACTACTCTTATAATGACTTAAAGCAGCTGTCTTCCGAAAAAGGAAAAACAAATGCTTCTTACGAATATGACTCTCTTTACAATCGTATAGAAAAAGACCACGCTTCTTACACTGTCAATGCACTCAATCAAATCACAGCCACTTCTGAAGGAACCTATGCATACGATCTAAACGGTAATCTTATAAAAAAGGTCGTGCAAGGACAGCAAACAACCTACAAGTATGATGCTCTAGATAGGTTACAACAAGTAACCACTCCGGAAACGCAAATCACTTACGAGTATGATAGCTTCCATCGAAGAGTGGTTAAATACGTTACTTCAGAAAATGGTTTATCAAGCACCACCAAGTTTATTTTTGATGGACAAAAGGAAATAGGGAGTGCTTCCCAAGATGACACAATCTTAGAGTTAAGGATTTTAGGAAGTGCGCAAAATGCAGAAAGAGGCGCTGCTATAGCTCTAGAGATCAACCATCAAATCTATCTCCCTATCCATGATGTTTTTAGTAACCCTCATAAACTTATCTCTTAT
>PFAC01000001.1:0-30457 GCA_002773835.1 Chlamydiae bacterium CG10_big_fil_rev_8_21_14_0_10_35_9
TTTTTTAGATCGGCTTCTGCAAGACCTATATGATCTAGGCCAAGCGCAATGTTGCCTTTATCTAAGATTCTTAAAACTACCCTTTCTCCAAAAATTGTAGGGATTGTACTAACTCTAAAATCGATTTCTTTTTCTTTTAGTTTTATCTTGATGCGTCCATCCTGTGGAAGTCTCTGCTCTGCAATATCTAATTTTGCTAAAACCTTAATCCTGGTAACAAGCTGGGCCTGCATTTTCTTTGATGGGCTGTACCTTTTTTGCAATACACCGTCTATTCTATAACGTACTGTAAGTTCATTTTCTTGAGGCTCAAAATGAATATCTGAGGCACCTTTTGTTACAGCTTCTTGAAAAATGCGATTTAAAAACTGAATGACAGGGTTGTCCGATTTTTCTGCTAATAGATCATATTCCTGAGAGTCAGTAGATCTGTCTTCTTTAGGGTTTTCTTTTTGATAACACCTTTCAATAGCTTCCTCTAAAATTTCAGAAGAACAAAAGCAGGGCTCTACTTGCTTATTCAAGTAAAAACCAATGTCATGCATCGAATGTATGTTTAAAGGATCTGAAGTTGCCACTAAAATTTTATCGGCAGTTTCATCAATGGGAAGAATTTTTTTTTCTTTGGCAAAAAGATAAGGCACGCGCGTTATCCTTTCTTTAATGAAACGAAAATCTTCTAAATTTTCTAAAGCCGTAATTGATAAAAGGCTGGCTATCTGCTCTATATCATTCATGTGCCAAACTGATCAAAAAGTAAATTTAAGCTGTCTTCAAACATTTTTTTCTTTTCAAGCTTCTTTGCTTGTTCAATCTTATGTAAAAAATCGGGCAAGTCGCCTGGCCTTCTCAACATTTCCTGCCTTCGCTGTATTCGTATTTCTTCCATAGGATCTTTTAAAATGCGTGGAGTGATGAAAATAAACATTTCTGTATTGCTTTCGTTGGATTTATTTGTGCCAAACAATTTACCAATACCGGGGATATCTCCTAGAAAAGGAATCTTTTCTTGTGAAGATTCTTGGGTTTTTCTTTGAAGACCTCCAATAATAATGGTTTCCCCATCAGGTATTCGGACTTCATTTTCCACATGCCTTCGAGTAACTGGAGGGCGGTCGTCTCTGCTCATTTGGGTTGTGTCGAAGGTAATGTTTGTCTGCAAAGTCACAAACCCCTTATCTTCCACTTGATGAATCATGGGAGTCATAACAATTGTCGTTCCATACTGGGCTCTTGTAAAGGACTTCTCTAAAGTACCACGGCTCGATGCTCCCTCTAACTGCACAGCTCCATTATTGATGGAGATTTCTTCTACTAAAGAAATCGTAGCAGGTGTTTGATTGGTGGCCAAAACAGAAGGGGTTGCGTGAATTTGAATATCATCCTGAGCAAGTAAAAGGCTAAAAGTTAAGTCAAATGCAGGTAATTTTCCTTTTGGCCTACTCAACATAAAATCTAATATTCCCTTTTTAGGGGAAGTAGGATCGCTATCAAAGGAAAGGCCTGTTTTGGAAGTGGAAGAAGCACTGCCAATTTTTAAAAGGTTAATGCCTGTTTGCTTCCTATCTTGAAGTTTTTTTTCCACTAAGATAACTTCGATTTCCACCATTTTTTTAGGAGTATCTAATTTCTTTAAAAGTTGCTCAATTTTTTCCAGTTCACTGCTGCGAATAACCATCATGATACTGCCTGATTTCACATCGACAATAAAGTTTCCAAATTTTTTGTTCTTGTCTCCTTGAACCATCCCCGGTTCGGCCATGGGAACATTAACCGGATTAACAGGAGGGTTAGGTCCTGCAGCATTTGAACTCCCTTTTCCTTGTGAGTGATTTTCTTCATCAGCACGGTCCAGCCTGCAAAATGTTAGTGAGTCATAGACTTGCTCCAACATTCTTGCCACATCTTCAGGATCAGCATGTTTGCATTGATACCAGTGAACCATCATTTCTTTTGGGTCCTGCAGTTGGTCTTCTAAACTTTTTAGAATCTTTTCTGCTCTTTCTACAGAAGATTGTTCACCAATAAACACCAAACCTTGACTAATATGCATAATTTGCATTTCTTCAGCTAAATTCTGATAAAAAGCAGCTCTTGATTTTGTGGTATTTTCTGTAAAAAAAGACTTCAAAATTTTTTCTGCATTTTCAGGAGTCAGTCTTCTTAGGTTGACCAGCTTAATTTTCTTCCCGGAGTTTGATTCAAAAACAGCATGATAAATACTTAAAAGTTTTTCTAAATTTTGCTTATTAGAAATAATGGCTATCTTTGCGCCAACCGCTTGTACAGTAGTTTGCTTAGGGTCTGAAAACCGCTCGAAAAAGGCTTGCACTGACTTTAAGTTCTCAATTTTGGGAGTAAACACATACAATGCTCTAATGTTGTTCTTTAAAAGCTTAAGATCTTCTAAATTTTGAACTACCGCTTGTATAGAGCTTGGATCATGCTTTAAAATATATAGCTGCTTTGCATAAGAGTTTAGCTTTCTAGTTCCAATACCGTTTTGACTCAATATAAGTTCTAGCATTTCATCCCATAGGCTTCTATCGATTTTAATCATCGAATATAGCTGTATTTTCATATTCATGAGTTCTTGAGGAATGATATATAAATAGTCTCCTGAGCCATACTCCATCATCAGCTGCCCTATCGTTGTCTCACCTAGATCCCAAAATCCCCAACTGTCTTGCATTTCAGAAGAGTTTTTTTTCTCTAAATTTTCAGCTTTGGAAAGCTCTGTTTTAATATCATTAATTTCAGCAAGCAGTTCCTTATACTCTTTTTCGTCTGCTTGGCTTTCCTTTAAGCTTAAAGCCTGCTCATAGGAATTTTGCAGCTTTTCCCTTAATTGATGTGTTACTTCTAGGGGATTGGCAAAAAGGCAGGTCGAAAATAATAGAGTTAGTAACATTCTTTTCATTTAGTCCCTCTAGCTTGCAGTAATTTTTTATGACAGTGATTAGAAAAACTTCCTTTAGAAAAAGTAGTTTGCAGTTTTTGAGAATGCTGTCTTGCTTTATCTATTTGATAAAATGTAAGTTCTTTACCCTTTAAAGAAAGGTCTATCTTCTCTAAATAAAGATAGCGATCATAAGAAAAGTTCTCAGTAAGATCCTTTTTCTCGACTGTTAACCATTTTCCATTTTGTAAAACTAGCCACTGTCCTTCATCTATAAATATTTTTTGCTTATCTAAAACCAAACTAATTTTACTACCAGATCGAAGGTAAATATCTAACATCTTTAAATCAAGGAATTTGCTATTGCTCAAGTTTATTTTGCTTATACTTGTTCGAAGCCATTTGTTTCCTGTTTCATCCCAGATGTCCAAATCAAGTGTGTCTTTTATCGAATTTATTTGGCAAAGAGGCCTATTCTCACTTTGCGAGGCATTTTTGAGCCACTTAAATCCATCAAAAACAAAGCGATCTTCCACTTTAATGAGAAAAGATTGACCCTCTACCTCATAACGACCTAAATGCTTCCCCATTAGTCTGGACACTTCATCCAGGCCCCAATACTTCCCTTGAAGTATTTTTGAAAAAGGAAAACTCTTTTCTAATTCAGGGCAATGGTATGCCTCAACTGGCAATTGGTATGTAATGGAGCTTTCTAGTGAATAGGTAGCTAGAGGAAAGGCATCTTTATTGAATTTTTGCAGGGCTATAAAATCATCATTAACCTGTGAGATTTCCAATTCATAGTCAGACGGCAGATAACCTAGTTTAGGAAAAGGGGTAAAGTTAATATAATACTTTGAAGGCAATTCAAGAGGAAATACGCCAGCTACCTCCTCAATAAGATAAGTATTTCCCTTTCCCCTGTCCGGCCTATTTTTCAAACAAAGGACTTTTAAACTTTTCAGCTTATCCATCTTAAGCTGTTTTTTCTCAATATAGACGGATGGCTCCTCTATTTTATCTGATTTTTTTTGGCATGCATATTCAAAGTGATCGAAGTAAACTTTTCTTTCCTCTAAAAAAAATAACCCCCATAATGGTAAGATACTTAGAATCAGGAAGCAAAACGATCTTATTCTTTTTTTCTGCCTATCAAATTCATAACTCGAATTTAACATTAAACAATTGTAGTTAAGTTTGAAGAGGCTTAGTTTAAGAAAATTTCTAAAAAAAAATAAAGAAAAGAGGCGTTTGCAAAAAATTAAAATTATTATTTTAATATTAATAAAGGGAGCATTACCTAAATTGGGGTAATTTTCCATAAGGGGGCAAAATGGACGAAAACAAACAACCATCAGAGAAACCTAAAGAAGGCATGTCTTTCAAAGAGTTAGAAGACTTTGGGAAAAAGTACACCAACGAAATTTTTGCTGCACTTGCCGTCTTGATTGCTACAATATCCAGTTTATTTGACTTTTTTATTGGAGCAGGCTTAAGCATTCTTTTTGCTGGTATAGGAGCAATAGTAGCCGTAATCTTTCCTGAACAGATTGATAAAGCGCTTGGCAAGTTCTATGGAATGATCAAAAAGCAGGAAAAAGCGACACAAATCATCATTGGGATTGTAAAGGTCGTTGTAGCTCTCTTTGTTCCTTTTGTATTATTTGCCTTAATGGGACTTATTGCAGGATCGTCACGTCACCTGCATGTTTATAAAGGACCTACTGAAAGTTAATGGGATAAAGTTTTTTTCCTAGAAGAAATGTAGTCTGCATATGTTTGCACTTCCTCTAAAAATTCTTTATTTTCAAGCATAGTGCTTAAGCGATTTAACACTTTAAGTTCTTCTGTTTTATGGCTTAAGCTCTTTTCTATCAGAGAAATACGAAGAAGGTTATAAAATTTTAGCTTCGTAAAACCAGTAATCTTCTCATCAAGTTCATAAGATCGCATCAAGGCATCCTTTAATCTATTTTGAGAAATAAGCAAGGAAGTTTCTACAAACTCAGCATACTCAGGGGAAATTTCTTTTAAGTTTTCCACAGGCTTTTTAGAAAACTCATAGGCTTTATCCACTTTTTGCATCTCAAGGAGTTTTTGAGCAATCAGACTACCATAGACATGATGGAGAGACTCATTTCGCTTTAATAGCTTTTCCAATTCTTGCAAGTTGCCCTCATCAGAAGGATTTTTTTCCCACTTGGCATAAATGGAGTCTTTTAACAATAGGTCTTGTTCCGTTCTTTTTTTATTGGTAGCCTGCCTATAAAAAAGCACAGATATTAAAACTAGCCCTGCGAGTATAGTACTCCAATGGCGCTTTAAAATTAGGATAAATCTGTTATTTTTAAGCTCCATTTTTCCCTCAATTGAAAATGTTAATAGGTTCTTCTTATGAGAATTTTGCAGTCATTTTGAAATATTGACAACCTTAAATATTTATTGGGTAAAGCTGTAAAATTTACCTGAATGAACTGAATGCTTTAATAAAAAATAAAACCTTTAGCATTAAACAAATTAACGATAGAATTTCTCGTTTAAAAATTTAAAGTAGTTAATATTATGTCTATTAATTTCACTAACTCTGTTAATAAAAATTTGGCAATTTCCAATCCTTCTTATTTACTATCTACGCCAGAATCTATCGTTGATTTAATTGCTTGTCACTCTGATCCTCATGTAGCCTTTCGACTTTACACACTTTCTCAAAGAGCTTATGAAGTGATAAGTGAAGATCAAAGTTCAAAATTTCAAGAAAAAGCAAGGCAAATACTTGAGGTAGCAACGAACGCTATCCCTCACATTGAGAGAAATAAAGAAAAAGTAAGGGAACTGATGTCTCTAGCCATAGATCATACTTTTATAGGTGATAAGATGCTTGCAAATAAGTTTTTATTAGAAGCAGAAAATATCATCAATTCAGGTTCTCAGGTTCGATCACATTCTTATATTTCATTAGCCAAAGTCCATATACAAATTGGGAATTTTGACAAAGCTTTAGTGCTCTTTCAGAAGGCTAAAGACCTCCGCAATAGAGCTCACTGTTTTTCTGCTCAAGAATTGCTTACATCAATTGGTGGGCCTTTAATAGATCAACTCAAAAAATACCCTTCGTTTGATAATGATTTTATCATGGAATGTGCATGTTTTCTTGAAGAAATGCTTCCTAAATGGGAAAGGGATGCTGAAATTGAAAATGCTAATATTTTAAGTTTTATTGCGAAAGCGTATGCCAAACAAGGAGATTCAGCTAAGGCTACTCAGTTCTTTCGAGAAGCTACTAATGCTATTCTTTCCTGCAAAAATACTTTTTTGCGAGTCAGCGCTTTAACTGACATAGTAAAAGATTTTGCTGAAGTTCGCATGTATACTGCATTAACAGCTATTTTTCTAGAAGCTAGAGACCCTAAACGAACTGTTGATGAAACTCATTTAAGAAGCTATCTATTACAGCCCGTTTTTGACTCTCTTAAAAAAGAGATACAAAACAACATTACTCAAAAAAACTATGAAAAAGCTGAACTTCTTTTGCAAGCAGCAAGAAGTTTTGCTTTTGCCTTTGATGATCACTTCCTATCCAAACCCGATGTCTGTACTAGCTTATTTGAAGTAGCAAAACTATATATGCAATTCAACTCATCAAAAGCTGCAGAAATTATGCAAGAAGCATCTGAAAATAAAAAGTAAAATTGACGATTTCAGTAGGTAACTTTCTGAAAGGAAAATTTTTTTAGCAGTTTGCTTTGAAACAATTTACATTTTGTTGTTGTATGTGACGCTGCGGAATATTTTATGATATTGCTATCAGAAAATATTTCGAGAAACTTATGGAATATACAATACAACAACTGGCAAATGCTTCTAAGGCTAGCGTTCGCACACTTCGTTATTATGATGAAATCAACCTTCTTGTTCCTAGTATCCGGATGGCTAATGGACGATGTTATTATGGAATCAATGAACTACTTCTTTTAGTCCAAATACTCTCTTTAAAAGAATTCGGTTTTAGTCTGAAGAAAATTAAATCTATTTTATGTAAGGGACCGGTTGATAAACTTGGCGCCCTTGTAACTCAAAAGAAAATTTTAATTAAAGAACAAGAGCGCTTAAGAAAAAGCCTTAAAATGCTCGAATCAATGATAAACTATTATAAAGAAGGAGCTAATATGGATATTTCGCAAGACATATCAACATACTTTGAAAACTTTAAAAGCAAACAAGAATATGTAGAATATTTTGATAAAGCCTATTTAGATAAGACATCCAAACAATTTGAAAACAACTTATTGCAAGCAGGCGATGAATATTATAATGCCTTTAAGGAAAAAGCTAGTGAAGTGGACTTAGTTAAAGCACAGAATTACGGAAGAGAATATGGCCTTTTTTTAAAAAAACTGAACCATGCCATTGAAGAAAACCTAAAAGAAGACTCTAACGAAGTACAAGAGTTGATGAAAAAACAGTGGGAAATTCTACAAATAATTTATCCAAAAACCGAATCAAAAAAACCTTATCTTGTAATTAGGGAACAACTTTGCGACTGTCCCCCTAATATAAAAACAGAAAGCGGCAAATCTCTTTTAGAATTTCTAAAAAAGAGCATGACAGTTTTTGCAGAAAATTATTTCAAAAAAAACTAACAGCCCTTTGCCATATTAAAAAAAGGCTAGATATCACTGAATACTCTACGATATTCTGCAGGCATTGTTTCCCTTCTAAAAAACTTAATAGCTTGCTTTTCATTATCTGGTAGATAGCCATGAAAAAGATTAACTATTGAGCTTCTAACAGCCCAGATAACAGCAAAGGAACTACTATTAAACCATTTATCTACTACGTGTTGCTGTTGATTAATTGGTAATCGCGATGCAAACACTTTGGCTAGGCCACTAAAAGTAGTTTCTACAACGGCTAATGGAATAGCACTCATAAAAGCAACTTGGGCTGGAACTGTCCGACAAGGACTTGTGACTACAACTTTTTTTTCTTTCAGCATTTCTTCTGCCCCTTGAGGATTGCGTAAAGCTGAAACAGTACTTATGAAATAACTTGTAATTGAGGACATAAAAAACCCATTTATTAATTAGAACCCAGACATTTTACTTTTATAAAAAATTTACGGTAAGGGTTTATTAATCATATTATAAAAAAGATGAAACTGTTTTATGAAACTAGTTTAGCATACACTTTTTCCATATCGCTGATGGTTTTCTCAAAATAGAACTGCTTTTTAACTAAGTTATGGGCATTTTCTCCGCATTCCTTACGAAGAGATTCATTAGTTAACCGTAGGATGGCCTCAGCTACTTTTTCAGGACTGTGGATAGGAACTACAATACCAGTTTTGCCATTAAGACATACTTCGCAAAGACCTCCTGTAGGCGTTGTAATAAGCGGCTTTTTTAAAAAAGCTGCTTGTAAAGAGGCTTGAGAAACACCTTCATTAGCTGTACTTAGCAAAGTAAAAATATCTAGGGCTCCAATTGCAGTAAACGGATTATCTAAATGCCCTGTGAAAATAATTTGATCTTCCAACTGCATTTCTTTGGCTTTTTTAATATATGTTTCACTATGCCCTTTACCTATTATCATCCATTTTAGGTTTTTATGATTTTTAAGGATTTTGGCTGCGCCGAAAAAATCTTCTATTCCCTTCCAAGAACGCATAAAACAAACCATGCCAATTAAAATATCATCCTCAGCGATATGATATTTCTTCCGAAAGGAAAGAGCGTCGTTTTCCTGATAAGATACCCTATTCGGTTCGATGCCTGTAGGTATCGACTTAAAATAGGCAAGAGGCTTTTTGGACTGCTCAGATAAGATTGGTACAATCTTTGCGCAGGTGGTAACAACAAAATCGGCTAAATAGTTGTAAATGATTCTACTATTTAAACCTTTTTTTACTTTAGCTGATAAATGTCTCGTTCTCACGACAGGAAGTCTTAAAAGTTTTGCAGCTATGCCTCCTATCCAAGCATCTAAAGACGAATGGGTATTTACAAGCTGGATGTTTTCTTTTGTGCAAATGTTAAAAAGGGCAAAAAGAGTAAATAGCCAATATTTTTTAGCAAAAAATAGTTCATATACTTGAAAATTGTTTTCTCGAGCTTTTTTAGCAAGAATCCCCCCTTTTGCGATAACAAAAACTATGGTATGGCCTTTTTGTCGCATGCCAATAGCTTCCTTTAAAATTCTGATTTCTTGCCCCCCCCATCCAGTAGAGGCTTCCAAATGCAATATATTCATGAAATATCCTTTAGCTGATTAATAATCCTACGATGACCGGAACAAAAAGCCAAGGTTTTCATCTTGCTATAGGCAATCCATTGCATGTCACTCACTGAAACTTTTTTTGTTACACGAATCAAAAAGGGATAAATCATTACTTTGAAATTAGTAAAAAACTGCTTTACTGAAGCAAGTCTTTCAACTTCTTGATACGATATTTCTTTCTCTTTAAGCCAACTGTGCAATTCACTTTCTATAACATATTCGCTGTTGATATAGGGGAACTGGTAAAGCCCATTCATTAATTCTTTTTTTTCCTGGAAGATCAAAAACTCTTCACCATATTGGAGAATAAATACCATTCTGGTAATCGGTACTGTGGATTTTTTTTCTTTTTTTAACGGGAGGTATTCTGCTTTGTTTTCTCTATTTGCTTTACAATTTTCTTTTAAAGGGCACGTGGAGCAAATAGGTTTTTTTTGACATACTAAAGCACCTAGCTCAATTAACGCTTCCATAACAACATAAGGTTTTTCGTCTTCTAAAAATAAAAGAGTCTTATCTTCAATAAGCTTTTTCGCTTCTGATTTGGACACTTCCATCTCTATTCCAAAAAACCGGGTGATCACGCGAATTACATTGGCATCAACTGCGGGTGCTTTTTTTCGAAAAGCAAAAGATAATATAGCCCCTACTGTATAAGGACCAATCCCTGTAATCGTTTTTAAAACTTGAGGGTCATCAGGAATCTTTGCCTTATGTTTTTCTACCAATTCGTTAGCAGCTATGTGAAGCCTTTTAGCTCTGGAATAATAGCCAAGTCCTTCCCAGGCTTTCATTACCTGACTAATATTCGCTTTTGCCAAACTTTCAATATCAGGAAAAAGTTGCATCCAGCGGTTAAAATAAGAGACAACAACTGATGCCCTTGTTTGCTGCAGCATTACTTCAGATATCCAAACAGAATAAGGAGTAGGGTTTTCTCTGAAGGAAAATTTTCGTTTATTATTGAAAAACCATTTTTTTAAAGCTTGAAGCTCTAGCTTATTAATCATTACAATTAAGAAAAAAGAGATATGTTAAATGACAACAGTTAGTATTATTACAAATAAAGATTTTCATTATTTAGATCACTTAGCTCCGCTTTCTGCTTTACTAAAGATCCCATTAATCGTTACTGATGAAGATATTTTTCACCAAGCAAAAACTTATTACCCTGACTTAGAGACAATTTATGTTGAATCTCATTTATTTGTTCAATATCTCATTAAACATGCTGAAAAAATTATATCCTGTTTAACAAGGCCTTATTTAGAACTTCTTTTTATATTGTTTCCTCTGGAATATCAAAAGATGGAATTCGTGTGGTGTCCACATGGCTTATCAGATAAAGGCAGGAACAGCTCATTTTTTGAGCCTCTTCTTCAAGAAAATGCCCTTTTACTATATGGGCCAAAGATGAAAGAACTCCTAAAAGAAAAAAACCTTTTAAAAAAGCAAAAGGTAGTGGAAGTAGGCAATTACCGGTTTGAATATTTTAATAAACATAAGAGCTTTTATAAAAAGGTCATTGAAGAGAAATTACAAAAATTTTCTGATCAAAACCCTATTGTTTTGTATGCTCCTACCTGGGAAGACTATGAGGCAAATTCATCTTTGCACATTGTTTTTGAAAAGCTTTTAAAGTCTTTTCCCCCAAATTTTAATCTTGTCGTCAAACTTCATCCTAATACCCTTAGAAAGCAAGACTATAGGAAGGAAATGCTCATGCTCCAATTTGAAGATAAACCTAATATCATGTTCTTACATGACTTTCCTTGCATTTATCCGTTGATTGATTATGTTGATAGATATCTCGGTGACTTTTCTTCTATTGGGTACGACTTTCTTACTTATCAAAAGCCCATGTACTTTCTGACTGACAAGACAAAATCCGATGCTCCTCTTTTTTCTTGTGGAGAAATATTTCATGACATCAACTCTGAAGCTTTAAAAAATATTTTTCATTCAGATCCAAAAATAGATACAACTATTAGGAAAGACCTTTACAGCAACTGTTTTAACCAAGAGGAAAATTGGAAGCAAAAAATATAAAACCTATTTGCCTAGATCCTCTCAATTCTTACCACTTGCTGGATCATATAGCGCCACTTAGCCTTCTCTTAAATGCTCCAATGCTATCTAGAGATCCAGAAAATGAAAAGCTGCTTCGTAAATTTTACCCACCTATCGAAGTTATACCCATCATCTCTTTAGAAAATTCTAAAGAGATGATCCTAAAAAATTATAATTTGTTAATTCATACTAATTTTTGGCCTAAGCCCTTAATGCAGGCTTTTTTCAATGGATGCAATATGCGCTCTATCTATACTCCACATGGAGTATCTGATAAACACAGCGATGTATACTGGCTAGAGCAATTTAAAGAACAAGATCTTACTCTTCTCTATGGAGAGCACATGGTAGACTTTTTAAAAGAAAAAAAAGTGTACGATGAGATTACCAACCCTATTTTCATGGGAAATCTAAGATATCGGTTTTACCTGAACCATATCGACTTTTATAAAGACCTATTACAAAAAGAAATTTTTCCTTTTTTGAACAATGACAAAAAAACACTCATCTATGCTCCGACATTTCAAGAGATTTCTTCCTTTTATCAATTGGAAACCTCTTTTATAAGAGCTCTTTCAGATGAATTTAATGTCATACTAAAACTTCATCCCAACTTGGAAAGCAACCATCCCGAAGTTGTTTATCCATTTTTAGGAAAGTTGGAACATATGCAAAATGTTGTTCCCTTAATAGACTTTCCACCTGTCTATCCTCTTTTAGATATAGCAGATGCGTATATCGGAGATTTTTCTTCAGTAGGTTATGATTTTCTAACGTTTAATAGGCCTATGTTTTTTATTAGCAATTCTACAATCTCTATAAATAGACTTAGGAATTTACATAGCTGTGGAGAAATACTAGATGTAAAAAAACCAGATACAAGTCTTATGCAAATTAAAAAGTCTTTAGAAAAGGACCTTTATAAAGAACGGCGAAAAGCTATGTACGAATATGCCTTTTTATCAATATCAGACAAAGAGCTTAAAAACGCTATTATTCAAGCTCATAGCAAAGAGGAGGAAGAACAAAAACTTCCGATAGATCGTTAAAATCGCCAGCAGTTGGAATTGCCTTTAAACTATAGGCATAACTCCCGTCATCTAAGTCATCTACTTCTGACACTACCCCTACATGAAGATTAGGTGGGAAAACACCATCCATGCCGCTAGTTATTAGTAAATCTCCTTTCTCTAGAATAGAAACTTCCGGAAGCGTTCCTTTTTCATTCATGTACCTGCCTGTCCGCAAATCTCTTGCAGGCCCTTCTTCATCAGCATAATCATAGTTAAATCCAATTCCTTGCAATACTGTCTGCTTACATCGCCAAAGTGGACTACTAGACCCCATAATCTGCCCTTTAGCTAAATAAAGGTCCCTTTTAGCTTGGGATAAGTTACTTTGGATGCTATCTAAAATAGAAATAAAGGATTCAAAGTCCTCTTTTTTATTAAAAAGATCTTTTCTAGCTTTTATTCTATCTAAAAACAAGTTCGTTACTTGCATAAACTCTTGGTCAGATCCCTTACCTCTAACGGCACGTACAGATAAGACAAGGCCCGCATCAGTAATTAACCTTACTCTTGACTTGGATTTTCCCACATATTCTACAAGACCAATCAAAGAACTCCCACAAACAACAGGGCTGTTTTTAGCAATGATTTTTCGTCCAATTTTAGAGTTGTCACCTTCCCCTACATTAATCCATACGCTACTGCTCCAAAAAGCAGGGTCTCTAAAAATAATAGTCGCAGGAAGTGCTTCTAACTGCATTTTTATAAGTTTTGCCAACTCTTCGGATCGTCTTTGAAAAAAATCTCGCCAATATAGTTCATTTTCCTGCTCATTTAAAGAAAGATATTGTTCTACTTGTTCTTCAATGCGCTGGTCAAATTGCAGCCATTCTTGAACGGCAGCTATTTGCGTCTTTAAAGATTGATTTTCTAGTTTTAGAAACTTTTCCGCTGATTCATTTTTAATAGACACATGGGGTGTTTTCGCCAAAAGCTGCCAAGCAGGACCTACACAAGCAACACTAAAAGAGCGCAAATTATCCACAGCTTTTTGAGGCAAGTTAAGTAAAGAAAATAGACAGACAAAAAGAGCAATATAAGGAGATCTAATCATTTACATACTTTAACTATTGCATCTAAAATAAACTCAAAATTACTTTTATTTAAACTGGCAAAATTCATCCTGCTATTACCTAAAAGATAAATGCCAAACTTATCTTTTAACTCTTGTACCTGTGTTTCAGTTAATCCTAAGTAAGAGAACATCCCTTTTTGCCTAAGTAAAAAATCAAAGTTTGCTGTGGATTTTTGACTAAGTTCGCCTACAAACTGCGACCTTAAATTAGCTAATCTACTTCTTCTTTGTTCTAATTCCTGTTCCCATTTATTTCTCAATTGAGAGTTTCTCAAAACACAAGTTACTAAATCTGCACCAAATGAGGGAGGATTGGAGTAATTTGCTCTAATCAAGGGTTCTAAATTGCTACTGACATTTTCTTTTTGCTTATCATTTTGTGTTAAAATAAAAAGCGCGCCTACTCTTTGACTATAAAGGCCAAAGTTTTTTGAACAAGTTGCAGCAACGAGCATGTCGTGCCCATCTTTTACAAAAATCTGAATAGGATAAGCATCATCTGAAAGAGACACTCCTAATCCTTGATAAGCAAGATCAAAAAAAGGAATAAGTTTTTTTTTCAACATAAGTTCTGAAAGTTCTTTAAGTTGAGAATAACTAAAATCTGCCCCTGTTGGATTGTGACAGCTTGCCTGCAAAAGAACGGTGGTCTTTTCAGGTAAATGAGACAAAACATCCAAAATTTTTTCAAAATTTACTAATTTCTCACTGTCCAAATAAGGAGCTGTTGTAACATCCATTGCTATATGATTTATGATCTGTTTGTGGTTAGGCCAGGTAGGCACAAAATAACAAACCTTGTTGGATATGAATTGATTTAAAAAATCAAAACCAACTTTTATAGCACCTGTGCCACCTAAGGTTTGTACAGAAGAAGTGCGTTCTTTAATTTCTTCCCAAATATTTTCTGTAAAAACCAAGCTTCCATAGGTGTCTGTGAACTCAGAACTTCCTTTAATAGGTAGATAGTTGGCTTCCCTTCTTTGCTCTTCCACAATTTTTTGAGCTGCAAAAACAGAGGTAAAATGCGTTTTTTTGCCTATTTCATCTTGATAGACGCCAATCCCTAAAAAATGCTTGTCTTTTCTTGGATCTAATTTGAACTCTCTGACCAGGCCAAATACAGGATCGGCAGGCCCTTTTTCTATATGATCGAAAATCATAAGTTTTCTATAGTTAAAAACTAATAGTAAAAAAACTTTTTCTTTCTTGTAAAAAGAAAAGCAAGAAATTAAACTATTTTTCTCTTTCCTATAATAAGGGGCGTTAGCTCAGTTGGTAGAGCGCAACAATGGCATTGTTGAGGCCAACGGTTCGACTCCGTTACGCTCCAAAGCTTTTCTTTTGCAAAGTTAACTATCGAGAAAAAAATCCCGTAAAAAATATAACAGCTAAACGGGCTAGTAAAAGCCTAAGCTCCTATACCTTGCAATAAGGAGCTCTTTTATTCTAAATGTTATGAAAAATAGGACCTAAATGCTCGCACCAAGTTCGGAACCTTCAAGGACTTGAAGAGCTACTTCAAGTTCCCAACTTTGAATAATTTGAAAGATTTTTTCTAAAGTCATCTCCTTTTTTATTTCCCATGAAATGCCCTGGGCTACATTAGCTGCTTGGCTTAGTGTTTCTGAAGCTTTATCCTGATTTCCTAATTTAAAAAAACCTTTAGCTATGTCTATAAGAGCGTCGCTTTTTTTCTCATTATCAGAGATAAATTCAGCTACTTTAAGCGCACTATTCAAATCACCTGCTAAAACAAAAGCTAAAGAAATTCTATATAGAAAATGACTTCTTGTATCCTCGTCATAAAAAGGAAGAACCATCTCAAAAGCTTGGTTCAATATTTCAATGGCAGCATTAGAATCTCCAGCTTTTACAAAAGCACGGGCAATATCTACAAAAGCACTAATTCTTGGAAATGTATCCGGGATAAACTTAGCCGTTTCAAATGCATGCTGCAAATCTTTAACTTCTAAGAAAGCTTCTACATAAGCCCTAAGAGCGTCAATGCTTGGGCCTTCATCTGCAATCAGTTTGATTGTTTCAAACGCTGCACTAAAATCTTCTCCTTTTAAAAAGGCATGGAAAACGCCTCTAAGAGCATGAACTTTTGGTACACGATCTTCAATAAGCTTAGCTACCTCAAGTGCTTTATTTAAGTATCCTATTTCCACAAAAGTCCCAGCAATATTCCCAAGAATATTGCTTTTCCCCCTTCCTTTTTGGAGAAGTTTAGCGTCATTAAGTGCTTGATCTGCCATTTCAAGTGCTTTTTCGAACTCGTCCTCTTTTGAGTAAAATAAGGCAACATTACAAATGGCTCGAGTTCTTACTAGTTCATTGGGAATGGCCTTAATTACTGTAAGTGCCAAAGGAACATGTTTACACTCCAAACAGGCCTGATAAGTATCTATTAACGCCTCAGTTTGTGTTCTTTCATCTGGAATAAGTTTGGCCACTTCAAAAGCTATATGCATGTTACTTTCTTTTAAAAAATTTTCGACAACATCTTTAAACGTATGATTTCTTGTGCACTCTTCTGTATGAAGGCCGATCACTTCTATCCCTTTATCCATCTCTTTTCTTTTAAATAACTCTATAGAAATACCTCTAAGAGTAAAACCTCTTATCGCGGTATTGCGGATACTCACGGCTACTTCAGCCGATTTATCTAAATTACCCTCTCTAAAAAAACAATAGGAAATTTTCTGAAGAGCATACTCTCCTTCTAGACTACCACCTAATCCACTACCACTTAAATGTTCGCGAGCATAACTTGCTGCTTTAATAGCACTATCAAATTCTTCCTTTTCGATAAGAATGCCAATATATTCTTTAAAAGCAAATTTTTGATGTTGATAATCTGAAATGAGGCATACGGCTTTCAAAACCACATCCAGTTGGGTTTTATCTAATTTTCCTTCCTTAACGAGTTCTCTAGAAATTGTTGGATTGATCCCTATTTTATTAAAACTTTTATAAACTCCCAACACTCCAAAAAAGCTTTTAAAAAAACAGGGAGGAGGTACTTGCGCAAACTCAGATCTTACGGAGTCATCTAACGTCAGTAACTCTTTTAGTATTGATCGTTTTACGTCAAAAATACGATATTTTAACAAATATAGCTTTGAAAGATCACTCGTATAAAACTCTTCCTTAATCTTATTAAGATTCTCTATTTGCTTTGTATGTTTCTCTGCATCAAGAACAAGTATTAAATTATCGATAAAATGTCGTACTTCAGAAGGTTTTATAATATTGATAGAACGTTTTGTAAGGTCTAAAGTACTACTTGAAGTTGCTGCGAAATCTAGCGTTTCTCTTATATTTAAATACTTTAAAATGGAAGTAGTTGCATGGCAATGCAACTCTTGCACATTAGCTGCGTAAAATGGTTGCGTCTTGAGTAAATTTACTGACATTTATTTTCTCCATTTTAAAAAGATAATTTTTTAACGCAGAGGAAAATACCAAAAAGACAAATATAACTCCTTATTTAGAATAAGGAGTTTTCATCAAAGCAACAGAAATAAGCTTGCCCTAGAAAAAAGCGCCTCTAGCAGAGTCTGCACCTGAATTTTGCATTTCATTCATATTTTTTATGATATTCTTACAGGCTTGATTTCTGATATCATCAGAACAGATAAGGTTTGCAACTTCATTGGCTTTTTCCCACTTTTTTGCTTTGGCTAAAGCATCAGAAATTTTTTTAAGCTGCATATTTCTAGTATGTGATGTAGTTATCAATAGAGCAAAGTTAATAGCCTCATCATACCGTTCTTCTTCAAATAAGCCATCAGAAATTTTGCTATGACAGTTATTTTTTATGTGTTCACAAAAAATGCGATCAACAACTCTTAAGGCATTATCCCAATCTTTTTGCTCACAGCAAGCATTAAAAATGCCTTGAAGGGCAGTATTATTAGCTGGACTCACCGGAAGAATGTAAGCAGCTACTTGAAGCGCTCTCTCAAACTCACCTATGTTTGCTAACCCTATAGAAATTTGCTTAAAGGCTTTATATTTAATTCGATCGTTTGAAATGAGATTTGCAGTTTCAATAGCTCTATCCCAATCTCTTGCTTCACAAAAAGATTCAGAAATAGCCAAGAAGGTAAAACTACTCATATCACTAATGTGATTAATATTAGGATCTACCATAAGGTTCGCTATTTTCATGGCTTGATCCCATTCTTTTACTTTGCATAAAGCTACAGAAAAATTTTTTAGATTAAGCCAGGGTATTCTAGTAGGATTATTCTTAAAAAGGATATCCGATACTTCAAGCAGCGTATCTAATTTTCCTTGTCGAAGCATCGCTTCAAAAGAATTTGAATCAGTTGAGTTTTTTTTCAATTGAATACTAAGTTCAAGCACCTCAAAAAAGTTTTCAAAAAAGTTTGGAAGAGGAATTCTTTTAAATGAATCTATTACTGAATTATCTAAAGACAGTAATGCTCCAACTATCAATTTCTTTACATCCAAAATGTGTAATTTTAAAAAAGGTAAATTTGCGAACTGTTCTGTATGAAAGTTTGCTTTGATGACATTAAGGTTTCTTATTATTTCACTATGCTCGTTATCATCTAGGCTCGCAATTAGTTTATCAATAAATTCTCGTACCTCGCGCGGTTTAATAATATTGGCAGAATGAACTGTTGCATGTAAAGTATGACTGGACGCCCATGAAAATCTTTGCATATCCGTCAAGCTGAGAAGCTGTATTAGTGTCTGATTAACATCATTATTTAATTGCTGAACATTAGATGCATGGAATCTCCCTGTCTCAATACATTCTCTTTCATGAGAGCTTCCTCTTGTAGGTAGTTGAACGGACATTTATTTCTCCTTTTAAATTTTTTTATACATTTTTTTTTGTCATGTAAAAATACATAAAGCAAAGAGCAAAAGTTTCAGCTGAAAAGCTGTTTTGTATTCCCCTTATCTTGAAACTGATGGTAAAATCACCCGATTTACATATCAGCCAGCATAGCTTACTTATTAACCATTCCTAATCAGCATTTTTTCTAGACTACGTTGAGTGCTAGTTTTGATCATTGGACAAGATATGCGATCCATTACAGAATATGCTTCTGTCCAATAAGCTTTATCTCCTAATCCCCTAGCAATAAAAGTCTCGCACTTCACTTGGTTTAATAATATTGGCTGAATGAACTGTTGCATGAAAAGCCTTGTTGGAGGCCCACGTAAATCTTTGCAAATCAGTTGGAAATAAAAACTGTATAAGTGTCTTACAAACATCATTATTCATTTGATCAAAATAAGATATTTGCTTCGCATCTGTACTAGATAATTTTGCTGTCATGCTTTTTTTACTCTTAAAAAGAGTAAATATTACAGCACTGTTGATGGATAAAAAGAAAGAATTATTCACAGAGAATATTCAAAATTTTGACGTATAATGTAAAGCAAGATTTACATCTTGCTTTAAGTTGGTAAGGATAGTTAGATTACTCTACTTCTAAAAGATCTAAAAAGGCTTGAAGCTGCTTCGCTCTTGTAGGGTGACGCATTTTTCTAAGAGCTTTTGCTTCAATTTGACGAACACGCTCTCTTGTCACTTTAAAACGAACTCCAACTTCTTCTAATGTTTTAGGCTTGCCATCTAATAGACCAAAACGTTCGATTAAAACAGTTCTTTCTCGATCTGTTAGTGTATCAAGAACCTCATTCATCTTATCTTTTAAAATAGAATATCCAGTAGCTTCTGCAGGAGACTCAATAGTTGTGTCTTCTAAGAAATCACCAAATTGACTTTCACCACCATCACCTACTTCTGCCTGAAGAGAAATAGGATGTTGGGCTATTTTATAAATTTCTCTTACTCTTTCAGGGGTTAGACCTAGTTCTTTTGCCAATTCTTCAGGAGTAGGCTCCCTACCTGTTTCCATCATTAATTTTTTAGCTCCACGCAAGACTTTATTAATTGTCTCGATCATGTGAACCGGAATACGAATTGTTCTAGCTTGGTCCGCTATAGCTCTTGTTACAGCCTGCCTAATCCACCAAGTAGCATAAGTGGAAAACTTATATCCTCTTCGATACTCAAACTTCTCTACTGCCTTCATAAGACCCATATTTCCTTCTTGGATGAGATCTAAGAAAGAAAGGCCCCTATTAGTGTATTTTTTAGCAATTGAGATTACCAAACGAAGATTAGACTCCACCATTTCGCGCTTGGCTTCCTGACTTTTGTCCATCCACCTTTGCAGCATACGAACATCTTTTTTAAACTCATCTAGCGTTCTTCCTGCTGCCAATTCCCTTTTTTTAAGTTTTCTTTTTGCAGCTAAGAGCTTTGCTAAAGCAAATTTATTTTTCTCAGCTCTCGGTGTTAATTCAGCGATATCCTTTTCTAGCTTTAAAAATCTTTCATAGGCCATCAGAATAACTTCGCCAAAGTCTTCGGTTATATTATGCCTACAATGGAGCTGCCTTAGATAAGCTTGCGACCTAATCCGAGACTTTTCAATTTCTTCTTGTAATTTCGAGAATTCTTCTTTTTTGATTTTAGGACTATAAGACTGAAGCAGTAAGGACTCTAATTTTTCGTCCTCCTGATTCATAAGATCAACTAACTTTGGTACAATTTGTAGAAAATGTGTCTTATCATGAACTTCTTTTTCAGAAATAACTTTATCAAAACGATCTTTACCTGAAATCAAGGAGTTAGCAATAGAAATTGCTTCTTTCGCAGAATAGCGAAAGCGCATAATAATTCTTTCAATCTGAATTTGAGCTTTTTCAATTCTCTTTGATATTTCTACTTCTTCTTCACGGGTAAGAAGAGGGACAGATCCCATTTCCTTAAGATACATTCTAACCGGGTCATCAGACGCACCTTCACTTCTCTTAGTAAAGCCTTCCAGCTCTTTTGCTTCTTTTTTTCTTTCTTTTTGTCTTTCTACTTCTGACTGATTAAGGATTTGAATATCCATTCCAGACAAAAAGATCAACACCTGGTCAATCTGCTCAGGCGCGTCGAAATTCATGGGAAGAATTTCATTAATCTCTTCATAGGTGATAAAGCCTTGCTCTTTGGCAATAGCTACCAACTCTTCTATTTTTTTCTGATGTTGGGCATCAAATTGATTGTTAAACGCAGAACTACTCATAAATAGTGAATTAAAGGGCCTCTTTAAATGACAAAATCGTAAAATAACCCCTGCATATTGATCGGAAAGGGGTCTTTATGTCAATAACATATTGATAGACAATCGATAGGTTTAATTGCAATTTAAATGGAAAATTTTTTAAAAAGGTAACTCCTCGAAGCAATTAAGTAAAATAAAATACTAATTGATAGCAAGCTTTTCAATCCATGAAAAAGAGGAAATTTTTTTTCTAAGCTTGCTATATTAGGATCAGTTGGGTCTATCCAGACATTCCAATCTCTTTTAGACAACCCTTTCATGAATTCAAATGCAGCATGAGAAGTAATAAATTCTTTATTAAAAACATTTAGCTGGTGATAGTGGCTCCCTTCAAAATTAAAAAAATAAGATGACTGAACAGTAAATTTCCCACTTTCGAGTTCTTTGATCTGCCAATCTTTTACATGCACTGGTAAAAAAATTTTAAGTCTCTGGAAATGTCGATAATCCTTGGTGAATTGAAAAAAAAAGTATACAGGAGCTGTCATAAAAAAGATGAGAAGGCAAGTAAAGATTTTTTTCATCAAAATCCCCCTTTGACGAATTAAGTTTTTTTAGATTATAGTAATTGTGACTAATTTTTAAAAAAATTTATCCTTATGAGGTAAAATGGCTGAACAAGCGAATAAAAGCAAAAAGAAAAGACCAACTGCTCAGAAACGAGAAATTCAGAATCTGAAAAGAAGAATGATTAATAAGTCTCATAAATCCTATATTAGAACTACTATTCGTGGATTAGAAGAGTCTTTAACAGAAAAACAAGCTGAAAATTCCCAATCTTTTCTAAATAAACTTTTTAGTCTCTATGACAAAGGAGTGAAAAAAGGAATTATAAAGCAAAACAAAGCTAATAGAAAAAAAGCTCAATACTCAAAGCTTATTAAAGCCTCTTAAGTATTGTTGAGTGCTTTTTCCCTTCTTTACGGATCACTTCCTCAATTGCAGGAAGAGATCCAGCAATTGTTAGATTCTTTTTTGCCCTAGTAACTGCTGTATATAAAATTTCTCTTCCAAAGGTCTCGCTCCCTTTGGGAAGGATAGCTAATATCTGATTAAATTCACTTCCTTGACTCTTGTGAACCGATAAGGCAAAACCATATTCATATTTAATAAAGCTAGAACTGTCAAACTCCCTAATTTGACCGTTTATAGGAAAATATAATTTTTCTTTTTGCCCCCCTATAATCAACACTCCTGACATGCCGTTAAAGAGCTCAAGTAGATAATCATTTTTAGACACTATGATGGGTATAGCTAAATACTCATCTCTTTTTTTTCTAAATTTTGCCTGCTTGAAAAAAAATTGATTTAACTCATCTACTCCAAAAGGACCTTTTCTCATACAAGTCAAAATCTTAAAATCTTGAAATTTTTGAAGAGCTTCTTTTGGATCTATTGCTTGTTTATCATTCCATATAACACGATCTAAAAAATTATTACTTAACTTTCTTAAACAGACATCAACATCACTGAAATTCCAATTATAAAAAGGAATTATCCCTGATTGTATAAATTGTAAAATTTCTTTTGTCTTTGCTTTTTCAATAAGAGAAGCAAAAGTTGTTATATTATCATTTTCAAAACGTTTGCTTTTTCTTAGAAAACAGGTATCTATTGTACTTAAATCTGAAAAGACACTTCCCACATCAACAGGAGGCAATTGATTCGGATCCCCCATTAGTACAAGCCTTGCTCCAGGTTTTATAGAAGATAAAAGATATGCCATGAGTTTGGCATCTATCATCGAAGCTTCGTCTACAATAACAAGGTCGGAAGTTAAAACATTTTCACCAAAGGCTGAGGCACTATCAGGTGATAATTTTAATAAGGCATGTAATGTTTTAGCATTAATAGTAAAAGCCCCTGAGAGCTTTTCCTCTAAATAAGATACAGCTTTTCCAGTTGGCGCGGTAATAGTAATTTCAGGAGATTCCTCGCCAAATATTTCATGAAATACAGCTATCAGCTTTGCAGCTGTAAAAGTTTTTCCCGTTCCTGGACCTCCACAAATAGTAGTTAAGGAGCTTTTAAAAACGTGTTCAATAGCAATTTTTTGTTCATTTGTTAAAGAAAAACTTAATAGTTTTTCTTTTCCTTTTACGATGTCAACTTCAATGGGTTTTTCATGAAGAATTTTCCTTAAAGAGGAAATGATTTTTGATTCATAGACCCAGTTTTTTTGCAGATAAAGGTAGTTATTCCATTTAATTAAAGGAGCTGTTGTTTTTTCTTCAGAGCTAAATAATTGACAAGGTATTTTATAAAAATCTTCGATAATCTTTTTCTCTAACGAAGGACTATCTATTAAGTTCGGAGTGACCTTGTCTTCTTCAACAGCAAGGCAAAGATGCCCTTTTCTTGATACGTACATAAGGTATTCTAAGCAAAGATTGGTTGTACCAGAAGATACTTGTTCCATAAGTGTCTTAGAAAAAAAGGTATCGATAGGAGAGAAAAATTCTTTTTCTATCATGTGTGAATATCTTTACTAAAATAAATTCCTTGGCCTTGCGTTAGACCTCTTAAAAAAATGTAAAAAACACCACCAAAATGATTTTCAAAATCTTTGTTTTCTGAATGTAAAACTTTTTTTAATGCCTGCGCATAGATCTTTTTCTGTAAATGATAGTCATGAAGCTTCATAGCATTTTCTAAAGAGGTTTGCGCATAATCAGAAAGGTGATTCGTTTTCCAGTCAATAATATAGACTTTTTCCTGGAATAAAAACACCACATCAATAAACCCCTTCATAAAATTTTCATCTTGGCTATAAAGAAACTCCACTTCTGTATACATAGTTTCTTTATTCATTTGATATAGACTGTTTTTTAAAGGGAAAAGCGGAGTTGTTAAAGCTAGGTTGGCCATATTAAATACTTGCTTTTCATAACCTTTTAGATGAGTGGGCTGAAGCACTTTTTCAATCCAGCTTTCGCTAATAGATTCTTTAAAAATGGCTTTTTCCAATATTTCGTGAATAATCACCCCAGTTTTACTTGAGCTCGGAAGATCATCTTCTTTTTCTGAAAAAACAACAGGTGCTTTGGTAGCCACACTGGAAAAAGAAAGGATTTTCCTCGAGGAAACAAATTTTTCTTCATAATCAAATGGGAAAAGAAGTTTTTTTTGAGTTGGTAAAAAAGTCTCTTTTAAGTCTATTGGTTCTAAATTAGTATAACTATAACTTTGTGCATTATCATTTAAATAATCGATCAAGTTGTCTTTGGTTATATTTTTGCTTTTAAAAAAAAGATTCATGGGGGTGTTCTTTTCTTTATTAGAAAAAATAAAGGGAAGATAAACCTTCTTTTTTCCCCTTGTCATGGCCACATATTGCTGCCTTAGTTTTTCTGCTTCCATTTCTTCTTTTTCTTGTTTTTCAAAAGGAGAAAGTTTACTAGCAAAACTGAGTCCTAAACAGAAAACAATCTCATATTCAAGGCCTTTACTTTTATGAATGGTAACAATTTCCACTGCATCATTTTCACTACTTACTATGCGGCCGGCAGCATGAGAGGTAACATAAAAAGCAAAGTCTCTTAAACTCTGTTTAGTTAACTCGTTTTGTTTAAATTTACTTAAGTAAAGATCGATACACTCAAAAAAATCTGTTAGTTCATCTGCAGACAGTCTTTGCTGCAAACACTTTTCCTTTAAAGGCTGATAAATTAGCTTTGCCAAACATTTCTCGAGGCCTTTTTCAAGCTGTATTTGATGATATTGAAAAAAATGGGCATGTAGTTCTTCAGAAAATTCATTTTCTGAAAATCCTAAGCTTGCTAAAGCAATTTTTACTTTGGTAGGGTTCATCGGATGCAATATGGCATCTAAAAGCTCCATAAACAATTTAAAGCCTAAACTATCTTTTAAGGGCTCCATCCTTGCTTTACAAGGGATGCCAACTTTCTGAAAAAAACTTTGCAGCTTTTGCTCTTGAAACCTATCCTTAACCAGGATAGCAAATGAGCTATATTTATTTTCCACTTTATAAAGTCTTTTAATTTCACTCGAAATATAAGGAAAAAATAGAGCTTCTTCTATTTGAGGAATCTCATTTGCTAACATAAAATGAAGAGGCTTATGCTCATCTTCAAATCGTATGTCTGCTCCTGATTTTACAGGATGAAAAACCAATGATTTTTGCTGCCTCGGAAGGTATAGCCAGTTACTAGAAAAAAAAGTATTTAAAGAATGAATCAGTTCTGGAGTAGACCTAAAGTTTGTATCTAATCGATACAAATTATTTTGCCCAATATCATTGACTGCTTGCAGATAGGTATATATATCGGCATTTCTAAACCCATATATGGACTGCTTGGGATCCCCTACAAGATACAAAGAGCATATATTTGTACTTTCTAAAAACAAGCCTTTAAAAATATCCCATTGCACTGGATCAGTATCTTGAAATTCATCAATAATTGCTGCTTGATATTTGGCTTGAACACTGCTTTTAAAGCTTTTATCTTGTAAAAATTTTTGCATTAAATGCAAAAAGTCATCCGGCTGAAGAAGATCTGCTTCTTTTAATTTCTTATAGACGTAAGGTTGCATATCATGCACCAAGGCTTGTAAGACCAATTTTTTGTCTAATAATTTATCTATTATTGGTTTAAGTGTAGCTTGAAGCTTTGAAAAAAAAGTGGGATAATGTAGTGAATCTTTTAATTCTTTAACTTTTGCTTTTTGGTTTGTCTCTTTTAAAAAATTAAAAATAGTGCACTTAGTAGAAAGGAATTTATCAAAAGTAGAAGCATCTTCAGGAGATTGAGCTATTTCACTTAACAGTTTCACCTGAAAAGGAAAATCTTCTTTGTAAAAGCCTGTTTTTTTGTAATTAATGCTAATTTTTGAAAAGTCCTCTAGTAACTTTTCATACTCAATATCTTTAGGAAATTCTTGAAATAGGTCTATAATTTCTTGCTGCGTGTTTGTGGTGAAAAAAGAGACATCTTCAGAAGGCTTCATGGAAATTTCATCACTCAGCCTTTGTATAAACTGATCAAAGTCTTTAAAATTAAACAAACAAGAAATTTGAGCGGGATAAAACTTTTTGAAATCCAGCCTGTATTTTAAAAAATCTTTCACCCCTTTTCGAATAAGCTTATTGGCAGCTAATACATCTAAATGAAAAGGCTCGATTCTTGCTTCAAAGCAAAACTCTTTTATCATTCGGTGACAGAATTTATGAATGGTAAAAATTTGACATTCATCAAAAGAATAAAGAGCAGCTTTTAAACGAGCAAGGGCCTTCTTGTCATTGTAATAGCTCAATAGATAAGAAAAAGCAGTATGATTATCTTGCTCAGCTAAAAGATTAATGGAATTTTCAATTGCTTTTCGAATTCTTTCTTTCAGTTCATCTGTTGCTAGATTGGTAAAAGTAACAATAAGAATCTTTTCTAAGGTAATTCCTTGTAAAATTAACCTTGTAGTAATGTGTTCGATAGCAAAAGTCTTTCCAGTTCCAGCTGATGCCTCCAATACTTTTTTTCCAAAAATATCTGTAGTAGCTTCCAGGCAATTAAATGAATGAGTTGTCATGTTAGCTCCTGAAAGGATGATCTGACAAAATCTGACCAGTTCTTAAAAAGGTTTTTAGGATTGTGAGTAGCAATATGATTAAGAACCCAGCTTTGTTGTTCTTTCACCAGCAAATGATAATTTTTCACAAATTTTTCCTCCTCTTTTGTAAGAAGAGGCTCTGCTATCTTTTTTTCCATGGGGGATAAATTTTTCTCGGCAACAAGGTAGTATTGTACTAATCTTTTTAAAGCATCTTTTACATTTATATCTGAGAAAGTTTTTTGTGTTTGGGATTTTAAAAAAATCATAGTATTACACGAAACAGTCAAATGCTCTTGTATAGATTGCAGGGCTAAAATAGCTGCCCAGTTTTCTAATCGTGAATAAGTTTTATCTTCTTTAAAAAGAACAAGACCTTTTGAAGATACGTGTTGTATTTTTCCTACTAAATAAACAATTTTATGGTGCAAAGAAATTTCAATAGCTGGAAAAACAGCTTTGGCACATTCAAAAAAGGGTTTTTTACATTCTTTTCTAAATTCTATGGTTTGCAGCTCGGAGGGAGAAATTCCTAACTTATTGAAAAAAAGAAGATAAGAGTTAATTTCTTTAAATAAAGCGCTTTCTGCAATGTCTTTAAAAACTCCCGTAGGAAATATCCTTAGTTTATCAAAGATAGAAACTTGTTTTTCTAAGTCGGATGAAAGAGTTTGCTGAGTAAAAATATACTTATTTAAAGCAGATAAAAATACATCATCTTGTTGGTGAGCGTCGTCATATTCTAAATAGATATTGTGCTTCTGCTGCAAATAAAAACGAAAAGGATCTTTTAGCAAAAGCTTTAAGGAAGATAGGGTAATTATTCTATAAGGTTCTTTAAAAATTTCTGAAGAAACATAGCCAAACTCAGTAAAAGAAGGCCTATTGTAGGTTTCTTGTAAGGACTGTATATTATCTTTTTTCTGCAGTGAATAATTTGGATAGACTCTTTCCATATAAGAAATAAATTCCTGCAAAGCAGTAGAAGCAGCATTTTCTGTAGCTTCATCAATTCCCTTTTTAGGGAAACTAAAAACTAACTTATTTTTGCATAAATTAACTAGTTGAAGAAGGTGATATCTTTTTTTAACTGCAAAAGTAGGATAAAACTCTTTTGTGCTTTTCAAAAGATTTAAAGAAGTATTTGTTTCTTCATTATCTGCATGCATCCCTAAAAGATATATGACCTTGGCTGGTTTAATATTTCCTGAATTTAAACTGGAAAACTGTATAGCATCGCAAAGGTGGGGCTGATAACTTGTTGTTATTTTTTGCAGCTCAGTTTTTATAAGAGAAAAAACAAAAGTAAATTCGAAATATTGTTCCTCATTATAGGACTTAAAATGACGAATTATATCATAAAATACTTCTTGCGCGCTTTTTTCTAGATAGTCATCAGCTGTAACTAAGAAAAATTCTTCAGCAAGAGCCTCTAAAACGTTCCCCCATTCCTGTAGTGTTAGTGAATTATGGAAAACTGTATTTTTCCTTAAACTTTGTATAAGAAAAACAAAGGTATTTAAAACTTCTGAGCTACTTAAATCCATATTTGCAATGGGCAAAGGAAAGGCAAAATTATAACAGTCATCTTGGTCATCAAAGTAAAGAACAAGGCTCGCAATAAGCCTTTGCAAACATTCCTTAAAAGTGTTTCTTGCCTCTTTTTTACCAATTAGTTCTTGGTTATGACTTTCGTCATATCCAAAATAAACGTGTGCTTTTTGCATCCAGTCTGCAAAAATATCTGCGTCCTTTTGAGTAAAAGAAAATTTTTTTTGTAGTAAGGGGTTATTTAAAAGCGCATTTATTTCATTTTCTTCCCATGAGGACTTGACAAGTTCTAAAATGCTTATCATCCCTTTTGCAAAGTGACTTTGTTGTAAAAGATTTATATCTGAAATCTTGTAATTAACAATCGAATCAAAAAGCATATGAATAAAGGGAACATACTCATTAATGTCCGGAGCTAAAACAAAAATTTCATTAAGAGGTATGCCTTCTTTTAAAAAATGAGAGATATTTTTTTGTAGAACAATTACCTCTTGCATTTTAGTGCCTGAAATTTTTTCCAAAAGCACACTCTCATCTTTTTCAAAAGACATATTTTCAGGATTTTCTTCTAGATGAAAAATGTCTTTTTGAATGCTTCCCAAGCAGCTTTGCGACGGCTTTTCATAGTAATGTTCCTGGACCTCTAACTCATAGTTTTCTAAAGTTCTTTGAAATTCTTTCTCTAACTTTGCCCAATTACCTACCAAACGGTTAGTGTCTAGATATTCATTTAACCAATCTACCTCTTCATATTCTTTTCGAAGTTTTTTTTCCTCGTAACTACTCAAAGAATCTTCTAAAAATCCTTGTGTTGAAGAGTACAATATTTGAAAAACTTTTGCATATTTAGACAGGCGATAAAAAAAATCAAAATAGATGGGTGGCAAATAAGAAAAACCGAAAAAAAATATTTTTACATTGCTTTCTTTAAATAAAGAAATAGGCTTTGAAAGCATTTTTATAGGAATATGATATCCATTTTTGCTAAATACATTTTTCCAAATTTGCTCTTGCCAAGATAGACTTTTCTTATTTTCATTAAGCAGTAAACTAAGGCCATATTGTCCATAAAAAGTGAATAAATCGTAGAGTTCTGAAGTGAGGTATAAAATCTTTTTTTCTCTGTCTTCAGCTAGATACTTTTGAATGTCGTTAAATCTTGCATCATTTTTAATTTCACAGATTTGCGATAGTTCTTGCTGCAAAGCTATTTTAAGCTCAATGCAAGAGGGAAATATTACTTCTTGTTTGGTAGTTGCCTGTAAAAAATGTAAGATAGCCTCTTGAATGGAAAATGTTTTTACTCCCATAACAATCTGCTTTTCAGAAGTTGCCCACCTTTCAAAAAGCCAGTTTTTTTGAAAATTCGAAGGTAATATAAGGTATTTTTTTTCAAAAAAAGAAAGACTAGATACCTTTTTTATTAGTAAATCAGCTAGGTTTTCCCAACAATTTCCTATATGAATTTCCATAATTTAAATGTAATGCTGTATTTTTTTGCTGATCAAAGATATCTTTGGTAGTAATTTTAAAGTACCTTTTCTAACTCGAATGGGACTATTTAACAAATCAGATTTTCGATCACTGTATTTCCTAAATGCTACACAGTTTTTAGGAGCACTCAATGATAATATATTCAAGCTGCTAATTGTTTATCTACTTATTAATGTTAAAGGAGAACAGGAAGCAAGCTCTATTTTAGCAATTGCCGGAATGGTATTTGTTATTCCTTTCCTACTTTTTTCCAACGCAGCTGGGGTGCTTGCAGATCGTTTAAGCAAAAGAAACATTACAGTAGGCACTAAAGCCGCTGAAGTTGCCATCATGACGCTTGGAACTATTAGTATTTATTTCAAGTGGGAGTTTGGATCTTATTTTCTCCTTTTTCTTATGGCTACACAAAGTGCAGCGTTTGGCCCTTCTAAGTTTGGCATTATTCCCGAGTTAGTTGAAGAAAAAAAAGTCTCTAAAGCAAATGGCTTACTAGCCTCTTTTACCTACCTTGCCATAATATTTGGAACCTTTCTGGCATCTTTTTTAACAGATGTTACCAATAGAAACTTTGTAATTGTCTCTTTATTTTGTGTAGCAATGGCAATAGTTGGCTTACTAACCTCTATTGGCATCCATAAGACCCCCACAAGAGATACTCACAAAAAAATCAATCCCTTTTTTATTTACGAGATTTACCAAACACTTAAAATGGCCTCTAATAGAAGACACCTTTTTACGGCAATTATAGGCTCCGCTTTCTTTTTATTTTTAGGGGGATTTGTACAAATGAACATTATCCCTTTCGGCATACAGTCCTTAGGGGTAACGGAAACAGGAGGAGGGTATCTATTCTTAACGACAGCTGTAGGAATCGCCTTGGGAGCCACTTTAGCTGGAAAACTATCTAAAGATCATGTGGAGCCTGGAATATCTTGTATCTCTGCCTTTATCTTGAGTTTCCTTCTTCTTTTCTTACATTTCTTTTCTACTTCATTTTTTATGGTGGTAACTACCTTAATTTTATTGGGTGTTTTTGGTGGGCTAATGTTGATCCCCTTAGATTCGTTTATACAAATTGCAAGCCCGGATGAGAAAAGAGGGCAAGTAATTGCAGCATCTAATTTTTTAAGCTTCTCAGGAGTTCTTATAGCTTCTTTTTTGATTTATTTATTTAACGAGCAATTAGGTTTTCAAGCATCCACAAGTTTTGCTTTAATGAGTTTTATTACTTTAGGGTTCAGCATTTTTTTAACAGGAAGAATGGGCGCTTATTTTTTTCCTT
>PFAC01000001.1:30473-50976 GCA_002773835.1 Chlamydiae bacterium CG10_big_fil_rev_8_21_14_0_10_35_9
TTCAGCCAACCGTTCTTAAAAGTAAGCTTCCAAGCCATACCCACATTTTAATTGTCCAAAGTGGGAAATGGAAAGACGTTTTTTATTTGTTTCCTTTTTTTAAGAAGCTAAAAATTTTAGTCCCTGGAAAACGATTTTCCCGTTTTCCTTATTTTAATAGTTTTTTAAGCTCATTTCGTCTGGTGACAACCCGCCACGGACATAAAGAAACTCTTATTCGAATGTGTAGAAAAGCTAAGAAGTTTCATGAAAAAGACTTCCAAATAGCTTTTTTTCTAGATGAAACCTACAGCAAAGAAGATATCTATGCTGCTTATAAAGCAGTCTTCGGAAGACTTCACTCTCAGGTGTTATTTATTGATACAAAAAAAGAGGAGATATCTCTATCTCCCCTTCAAAAGCTTTTACACCAAAAAAGCATGAGTATTTTTTTAGAAAAATAATCAATTAAAAGGCGTAAATAAACTCCGCTTCATACTGTCTGTACTGCAGATTAGGGCCAATTTCTTTATCTAGTGTATTAGATAGTTTGAAATTTTGCTCCAATGTCAAATTATCAGTAATAGCATAGAGAAGATCTATTTCAAATCCATAATAATTACCAGATCCTACAGCCGTTGCACTAGTAGTCGCAGCTCCGCTACCATTTATGTTGGTGGTATATAAACCAACTCTTTGAGCATTTCCACGACCAATGCCCGTTGCATCAAAATCAGGAACTGCCTGTGCTTCTAGCCATTGGAAATTAGCGTCTAAAGCCCAGTCATATTTTTTTCTAACAACACCTACAGACATCCCTGCATACCATCCAAGGTTGGCCTTTTGATTATTGGTAACAGGTAAACGGTCTGCGGCAGTGTTAATTAAGCCAGCAGCGTAAAATTTAAAAAATTTATTGAAGTAGCTGGACATATACTGATAGGCAAGTAAAAATTGCGTAACCATATAGTTATAGCGAAGTTTTTGTGGAGTAGTAGCGCTGTTTTTCTTCCAATTAATAAAAGAAAGCTTACTTACAAGACCTGTATCAGCTATGCGAAGCATACCAAATTCCATTACTTCTCCAAAGTGATCAACTCTTTCGTCTATGACAAAAGCACCTGTTGACACGTAAAAGTTCGCAATAGATTCGAATGCTTTACTAAATTTAAATAAAACACCATCAAATAAAGAACCAAACTCTAGTTTAGATTCAAATACATTGATCAACTTTCTCCTTCCAAGTTCAATATCGAAAGTAAATGTATCTCCATCCACTACTCTTCCACCAAAATAGGCTTTATCTAGTTTTATGTTCTTTACTGTTCCACTTGCTATGCCCATGTCATTATCAAACTTGAGCTTAACAGCACTCCAGGTGCGATCTCTTCGATAGTCTAAGATCAGGTCTACTTCCACATCAAAAGATTGTGCAGCCAGATTTGTAGCTCCGCCTGGTCCTCTTTGCTTGACGCCATCTCTTTTTTCATCATAATTCTGGAATTCAGTGCGTACCTCCCCACTTAAAGAAAGATCTCCACCAATTTCTTTTGTTGTGATGAGTCGTTTATCACGGATCCACTTACGAAGGGCATCCATGTCAATTTCTTCTCTTTTTTCTTCAAATTGCACATCTACTTCTTGCGCAAAAAGCTGGAATGTAAGAAAAGATATCACTCCAATATAAAATAAGCGGCAATACCGCATAGCGTTGTCCCCTATAGGTTGAAATTTTCGAAATTAGAACCGATCTAGGTTAGTAGGGGATAAATTTTTTGTAAAGAAAACGCAAAGACAATTGACAATTACATGCAATCCTGAAATATTCCCTAAAAAAAACTTTACTATGGAGAAATACCGTGGTACCAAAATTACACCAAAGTTCTTCTTCATTTTTCATACCACAAAAACCATGTAATACAAAAGCACTCTTAACAGTAGCAACTATCACATCGTTATTTATTGCTATAGTCATTATTAAATCGAAAATTATTACTGTTAGTTCTAGAACTTTATTTTTATTTGGGACATTTATTTTATCTGGATGCTCATGTTTTTTATTTATTAGTAAGATCTTCAAGTCCTTATCTGAGATAATCATCTATTAAAGGTTATCTTAAGTTTTTACTTTTTTAACTTAATTTATGGAGAAAAAATTATGACGCCAGCAGAACCTTCTTTAACAAGAAAGAACTCCGTTACATTTTCAATACATGTAGATGATGGAGAAGGGAAGCAAAGAATAATCACCGCAGATGATGATAGACGATATAATTGGATTTCAAGGCAAAATTGCAGCATTAAAAGAGTTTTTGATATCTCATGTAAAGCTTTACTAACCTACACTGCAGTTATAGCCACTTGGGATCTGTATTTTCATAATGATGGGTGGCCAGAGTCTATGCATTTATCGGATGACGTAGAGTTTTCAGCCAAGCTTACAGGTATTTTTGGTATTATTGGAAGTGTTGCCTCTTACGCTAAAAGTCGTTGTGGCGGTTAAGGTAACAACTTTAGATCTCATTCGCCCTTTTTATAAAAAGTCTTTTTTATTTATACCCATTCCAATTCAAGAATTGGAATGGGTATAACACGTCGGCAAGCAGGAAACTTTTTAATTAAGAAAACTCAACTGACAAGCATTGCCCAAAAGACGATGGTAAGAAAAGAGAGATTAAAAAAATTAGCAATGAACCTTCAGGAACAGCCGCACAAAAAACATTCATGAAAAGAAGGGTTACTTCTTTTAAGGTCTGAGCTTCTGGCCTTTTCTTTAGAATCTAATCTCCCCTGATAAATTAAAAGATGTTTCACTGAAGAATTGCCCTTCTGCATTGAACATAAAAAAGAGATGATTGGTAAGAGTCATACCAACGACTAGACCAAGTTTTTCCTTTTGCTCACCTCTAATGTTTCTAAGACCTGTTGGCTTAATTTTTAATTGGGTATCATTATATGTTCCAGCTATATAAGGAAAAAAAATACCAAAATTTTTAGTAAGTCCAGCTGCTACCTGCCATTGTTTCAACCTTAAAGAGGCAGTATCATTGGTTTGTAAAAATTCAGAAGTATTTCCTTTTGACTGAGAAAACCTTGCATCAAAACTTAATGTTGTATTTCGAAGTTCAAATATAATGAGTTTGGCAAAAGCTTTGAAAAGGTACCCTACATCAGTTTTATCAAGGTCACTCTCAGATTGAAAATCAGCCTTTAAATCCACTCTTGATGTTCCTAAATTAAAACCTAGGTCTAGTCTTTCTTTTATGTTGAGTGTACATGAACCGGAATAATACCGAGCTCTTACAAAAGAATTGTTGAGCAAGGAATTAAATGTAAGTCTTTTTTCTTTGATAACCTCAGCTTCTGCCCCTAACCGAACATTTACCCATGAAGTGTCTGGTATAAATATTCCTTTTTGCAAAAGGGAAGGATTAGAAGGGTTTCCCACTGAAAATGCCTGAAGTGAAAACATAAAGCATTGCAACAATAGAAAGTACTTTATATTAAAAGCGAATCTCGCCCGATACTGTGCCTGCTTCTTCATCTGCGAGCCTAGCTTCTATATTGAGTAAAAATTTTTCACCGTTTGTCAGAGTGACACCTAAAAAAGCACCTACATGCTCTTTCCTTCTCATGTTGATGTTATTAGACCCATCATTTGAGATGTCAATATTTTGACTTAAATTTCTTATTCTCGCAAAGGCATCTGAATACTTTATGCCGGCATAAGGGACAAATATGCCTACTCGATGACTGATTCCAAGCTCTACCTGCCATTCCTTATAACGCAATGTAGCGTCATCTACAGCTACAGGTTCTCCATCTATGGTCAACCAAGATAAATCTGGAACGGTAGAGAAGTACCTGCCACTTACACCGATAGCTGTATTTTCCCATTTATAAATTAATAATTTGGCACCGCTTGACCAAGAGAACTTATATCGAGTCTCCGTTTCTATTCGAAAGTTTCCTCCACCTGGAGGAGTAATCCTCCAATCTGTTTTAATTCTGCCAGACCCTAAAGTCCCAAAAAGATCAACCCAATCCATAATATTAAAAGTGATAATACCGGAATTCACGTTAACTTTAAAATCATCCACCCTTCCTGAGCTTCCAGATGTTTGCTTTAACCTCGCATCTGAAATAAAGTTTCCTTCATAACCTGCTCTAACATTCACCGGGTTTTTACAAGAAAAAAAGACTCCTGAGGTTATAAAAGCTGGAAGAGCTGGATTATTAATCGGGGTTGAAAATAAGAAGGTAAAGGGGAAGAAAAAAGTAAATAGCTTTAAAACTTTCATGGTATTTTTTTAAAGAAACCCCTCGTATTTGATTAAATAAAAAATTTATCAGATAAAACTTTTTTTCTCTATGTTTCTTCTTGGTTAGGAAGAAAGTTGAGGCTTAAGGTAAAATCTCTTATTCTTGTAAGCAAAAAATAAGAGCAAAGCATATGCACATTTTTGTAAATGATCAAAAAATAGAGCTGTCAGAAGGGGCAACTGGCAAAGAATTGGCTGAAAAAATGAATTTAAATGCTCCCAACCAGTCCCTAGGAATGGAACTTAATGGCAAAAGTATGGACTTAAGGACTCCTTTAACAGAAGGAGATAAAGTTCATTTATGGTCATTTGAAGAAAGTGAAGGAAAAGAAATCTTTTGGCATACCTCAGCTCATGTGCTAGCTCAAGCAATACTTCGACTTTTTCCCAATGCTAAACCAACTATTGGACCTCCTATCGAAAATGGTTTTTACTATGATTTTGCAGATCTTGAAATTTCAGAGCATGATTTTGAAAAAATCGAAAAAGAAATTGAAAAAATTATTAAGGAAAATTACAAACCCGAAAGATCCGAGTTTAAAAATAAGCAAGAAGCACTTAAAGCATTTTCCTCTAATAAATATAAAGTAGAGCTCATTAATGGATTTGATGAGGGAACTATTAGCGCCTATAAACAAGGGGAATTTATTGATCTTTGTAGAGGACCCCACCTTCCAAATCTCGGAAAGATAAAAGCTTTTAAGGTTTTAAAGACTTCTGGTGCCTATTGGAAGGGTGATCAGAATAATGAGATGTTAACAAGAATTTATGGTATTTCTTTTCCTGATAGGAAAAGTTTAAAAGAATATCTTCAAATGGTGGAAGAGGCTAAAAAAAGAGACCATAAAGTCTTAGGTCCGAAGTTAGATCTATTTTCTTTTAAAGAAGAGGCACCAGGGATGCCATTTATCCACCACCATGGAATGCTCGTTTGGAATAAACTTATCGACTACTTAAGGTCATGCCTTTTAGAAGCCAATTACATTGAGATTAAAACTCCTACAATGATGACAAAAGAGCTATGGGAAAAATCTGGTCACTGGTCGCACTATAGGGAAAATATGTATACTTCTCAAATTGAAGAAAGAGACTTTGCTATTAAGCCAATGAATTGTCCGGGAGGAATGCTTTATTATAAATCCAATACGCACAGCTATCGAGAGTTCCCTTTAAGGGTTGCTGAAATTGGACATGTTCATAGATATGAGCCATCAGGTGCTTTAAATGGATTATTTAGAGTAAGAAGCTTTCATCAAGACGACGCTCATGTATTTATGCGTGGAGACATGATTCGAGATGAAATTTTATCTATTCTTCGCTTAGCTGATAAAATCTACATGACTTTTGGCCTATCTTATAAATTAGAGCTTTCTACTAGACCAGAAAAGTCTATGGGAACAGATGAGGACTGGGAAATTGCTACTAACGGATTAAAAAGCGCATTAGATGACTCTGGTCATTCTTATAAAATCAATGAAGGCGATGGTGCTTTTTACGGCCCTAAAATTGATATTCATATTAGGGATGCCATTGGCAGATTCTGGCAATGTGGAACAATTCAATTAGATTTGTCTCTTCCAGAAAAATTTGAACTCGAATATGTTGATGCGGATGGTGAACATAAGCGTCCTGTTATGATACATAGAGCTCTTTTTGGATCTATAGAGAGATTTTTTGGTATTTTAATAGAGCATTTTTCTGGAAAATTTCCTTTTTGGCTCTCTCCTTATCAAGTAACAATATTGCCAGTGGCTGATCGGCACTGTGAGTATGCTTATGAAGTAAAAGAGCAAATACAAAAAGAAGGATTTATTTGCACTGTCGATGATGCTAATGAATCTATTAGTAAAAAAGTGCGTAATGCACAGCTACTGAAAACAAACTATATTTTAACGGTAGGCGATAAAGAATTGGAAAATAAAACTATAGCTCTTAGAACACGTGACAATGTTGTTCATGGTGAAATGGCAACTCTTGAGTTTTTAAATCGAATTAAAGAAGAATACGCAAATAAAGAGCTCATGTCTCCTTTTTCCATGAGCACTTCTTCAACTTAAAACATAAGGAGAATAAGACATGCAGATCATCGCAGTAAGTAGCTTTAAGGGTGGAACTGCTAAAACATCTACTTCTTTGCACATCGGATCTGCCCTTGTTAAATTTCATAAAAAAAAAGTTCTTCTCATTGATTTTGATGCGCAAGCGAACTTAACGACCGGCCTTGGTTTTGATCCCGATGAACAGGACAGTATGGCGCCCGTCCTTCAAGGAGAAAAGCATGTCGAAGATGTCATTATGCCCACTTGCCTTAATAATTTGGATATTGTGCCTGCCGACACTTGGTTGGAAAGAGTTGAGGTTACTGGAGCTCTTGCAGCAGACCGATACTCCCATGAGCGGCTCAAAGAAATTTTAAATCCGCTGGAATATGATTATATCTTCATCGACACCCCTCCTTCACTTTGCTGGCTTACTGAATCAGCCTTAATTGCAGCTAGCTATTCTTTAGTATGTGTAACGCCTGAATTTTACAGTATAAAAGGGTTACAAAGGCTTGCCCTTTTTATGAATAACATCTCTGAGAGACATGCTTTAAATGTTATTGGTGTGTGCCTTTCTTTTTGGAATAAACGAGGCAAAAGTAATAATGCTTTTTTAGAAGTCATTGAGCAAACTTTTCCAGGAAAACTCTTGCAATCGAAAGTCAGAAGAGATATCTCTGTATCTGAAGCATCGATTTATGGTAAGCCTATTTTTGAAACGGCCCCACAATCTCGAGCTTCACAAGACTATATGGCGCTTACAAAAGAAATATTAGAAAGAATGTAAAGCCCGCTTTACAAGGAGATGGTAGATGGCAAAATTTAATGCTCTTTTAAACTTAAGGTTAAAGCAGAAAAATTCAGATAAAAATAAAATGACTGCACTTGCTGAAAGGTCTAGCTCAGGAAATCTTTCCAGTTTTTCAGGTGTTTTTAAATTAAGCAAGCTAACAGATAACGAAAAAGATACCATTGAGTCTATTTTAAATAATTTTCGCGAAAATGAAGAATATAATGTCGAAAATGATTTAGCCAGTCTTATGACAATTACTTCTGAAGTAAAAGCGATTACTAATCAAGCTATCATTTTGCATGGTGAAAGAATAAAAAGAGCACAAGAAATTTTAAAAGCATATAAAGAGGGTGCATTTACAGCCTGGCTTATCGCCACTTATGGAAACAGGCAAACACCTTATAACTTTCTGCAATATTATGAATTTTATTCTAAAATGCCTCAAGATTTGCATCCTATTATCGATCAAATGCCAAGACAAGCAGTCTATAGCCTCGCCTCAAGGGAAGGTTCTCAAGAAAAAAAACTAGAAATTATACAAAACTATAATGGACAGGCAAAACAAGAATTATTAACGCTTATTAGAACTGTTTTTCCATTAGCTGAGACAGACAAAAGAATACCTAATTACGCCAGCAGAGTGCTTTCTTTGTTAAAAAGAGCAAACGCCTTGTCAGAAGATCCATCTTTTGTTTTAACAGAAAAACAAAAAAAGCAAATGCAATATTTTATAGACCTTTTAGAATCAAAGATTTAAGCAATGCTTGCTCAATATCAATCTCCTTTGACATCAAGGTACGCAAGCCCTGAGATGTCTTTTCTTTTTAGTGATAAAAATAGATATTCTACGTTTCGAAAACTTTGGTTGGAACTTGCCAAAGCACAAAAAAAGCTTGGCCTTCCTATTTCTGAACAACAAATAGCTGAAATGGAAGAACAAATAGAAAATATTGATTTTGAAAAGGTAAAAGAGTTTGAAAAAGAGCTGCGTCATGATGTTATGGCGCACATCCATGCTTTTTCATTAGTAGCTCCCAGCGCTAAACCCATCATTCATCTTGGAGCTACCTCATGTTTTGTAACTGACAACGCTGATTTAATCATTCTGAAAAAAGCGCTTCAATTAACACTTTCAAAACTTGTTACTGTCATTGATAGACTAGCTGACTTTGCGAAAGAGCGCTCTCAACAAGCATGCCTTGCTTATACACATTTTCAGCCAGCTCAGCCCACAACTATCGGCAAAAGAGCATGCTTGTGGCTGCAAGATTTTTTATGGGACTTGCATGGCTTAGAAAAAATAATAGAGGACCTACCCTTTTTAGGAGCTAAAGGGGCAACAGGATCACAAAGCTCCTTTTTACAGCTTTTTAGTAATAACCACAGCAAAGTTGAAGAATTAGATCGATTAATAGCTAAAGCATTTGATTTTAATAAAACGTTAACTATTAGCGCTCAGACATATAGCAGAAAAATTGACCTTAAAATTGCTAATCTCTTAGAAGAAATTGCCTGCTCTTCCCATAAGTTTGCAAGTGATATAAGACTGTTATCCCATACTGGCGAGATCCGAGAGAAGTTTGGAAAAAAACAAGTAGGGTCATCAGCTATGCCTTTTAAGAAAAACCCCATTTATAGCGAAAGAATCTGTTCTATCGCCCGATTCATTATTTCACTATGTCAAAATCCTGCTTATACTGCCGCTACTCAGTGGCTAGAAAGATCTTTAGATGACTCAGCGAATCGCCGCTTAAGCCTGCCGGAGATTTTTCTTTCTATGGATGCCATTTTGAATATTTTTCACAATCTTATTAGTGACTGGGATGTAGATGACAATACAGTTCAAAAAAGACTACAAGAGTTTTTACCTTTTCTTTGCATGGAAAATCTGTTGATGAAAGCAGTAAAAAAAGGAGGAGACAGACAACATTTACACGAAAAGTTAAGGGCTTACTCCCAAAATGCTTTAGATGATTTCTTTGAAAAAGTTGCTGCTGACTCTGATTTTCAACTGACAAAAGAAGAAATTGATGAAACAAAGCAAACGAAAACCCTTATCGGCAGATCAGAGGAGCAAGTTCATGAGTTTATAACAAATGAAGTTACACCCATCTTACAAAAACTTCATGGATTTAAAGCTTCTATTTCAAAAGTAGAAGTTTGAGATAAAGCCTCTTTAATTTCCTTTTTAGTAAAATCATTTGGCTCAATCATAGGAAGCCTTAAATGACTTTTACACAGCCCAAGACATCTTAATGCATATTTTACACATTGTGGATTAGGCTCTAAATTAAAGGCTTTTATTAAAGGAGTTAACTTTTGAACAATCTTTTCCGCTTTTTCGTATTTGTGAGAAAGACAAAGATCATGCATCTCTTTCCACAAAGAAGGCATCACGTTTGCAATAACTGAAATGCTACCAGTCGCTCCCTTTTTTAACAGAGTAAACGTTAAGTCGTCATCACCAGACAAAATAGGCAATGATTCAATGCTTTGAATAAAGTTTAAATCTCCCGATGCTTCCTTAATAGATACAATGTTTTTTAACTTAGAAAGCTCATTTAATGTATCAATAGTAAATGTAAATCCAGTCCTTTTGGGGTGATGATAAACAATAATAGGAAAATCAAGTTTAGAGACTTCAGCAAAGTGAGCTAAACACCCTTTCTGCGTTGGTCTGTTATAATAAGGAGCTATCACCAAAGCTCCATCAGCTCCCAATTCTTTAGATCTATTAGTAAACTCTACTGTTGTCTTTGTGTCATTGGTACCAGTTCCAATAACAATTGGAATGTTCTTTTTAACAATCTCTACTGCTCTTTTAATGATATAAAGCTTTTCATCCGTATTTAAAGTAGGACTTTCACCCGTTGTCCCTAACAAGACCAGTCCATCTGTTTTTTGCTCTAAATGCCATTCTAGAAGATTGTCAAAAGCATTACGATCAAGAGCAAAGTTATCATCAAAAGGTGTTACTAAAGCAACAATAGAACCAAAAAATGACATAGATCCTCAAATTATAGGATCTAATCAATCATTTTTTAGAAATAAAGACAAGATCTTCTCTAGACAAGTTATCAAAGAAATCCCTCCACCTAAGGATCTCTTCATAAAAATGATCTAAAATATATTGAAAGTCATCAGCATCACCAAAAAAAGTAAATTTATGTGTTAAAAAGACCTCTTTTTGTGAAACATTGACCCAAAGTCTTTGATTTTTTGAACGAAAAGTACTGACAAATCGACGAATAGGCTTAGGAATGCCTCCTTTATCAAAAAAAACAGAGGCGGAAAGATGAAATCCCTTATCCCATTCCACTCTAATAAGCTCATTTTTGAAAGTAAGATTCCAAAAATCATACTCTCTTACTTTCTCTAAAAGTTCTATGTATTTTGCGTCATCCATATGTAAAACCAAATAAGCTGGTTCTTTCCTAATTAAATGGTATAAAGAATATGGTCAACAAAAAATATTAAAAATCTTTAAAAAAATTTTGAAATTAATAAGAGAAAAAAGGCCGTTTTTACAACGACCTTTTTTTTAAAAGCTTGTCTATTTGATTAAGATTTGCACTTTGCAATTTCAGATCTTGGCAATACATATCCTTGTAATTCAGCTGTTCGAATACAAGAGTTAGATGTAAAGCCGTCTCTTTGAGAAACATTTTCATTTTTTTTCAATATGTGACCAACATAGGCTAAAGAAAGTGCATCTCCAGACTTTGCTGCTTTCTTAAAGAAAGATAATGCTCTAAGCACATCTCTAGGACCACTCTCATACGAAGGTGTTTGTAAAAAATGTAAACCTAAAAGTCTATTAGCTTCAGGAATACCGTCCATTTCCTCCTCACTCCTTTTTCCCGCTGCAGATCGCATCATCTGGATGTAGTCTTCTCCTTTTTTATAAGTAGCAGCTCTCATTCTTGCCTTAAAATAGTACTGATCTTGTGATAGAAATCTTTCATTCGCAGCAGAAGTTAAGTAAGAATTCGCTAGCTCATCTCTAACCTTAAAAACCTTTAGATGATATAACGTTCCAAGTAAATACTTGGCGTAACCATCAGTTCTTTTAGCGGCATGTATTAGTCTTTCTTTATGAACGAGCAAAGTAGTATCTTCTAAATCATCCTTAATATGAACAACTTCCCATCCTTTAGCTGTTTTATAAGATATAAAAGGAATTAATCCTAAACTTAATACTGTAACAGCTAGAGATCCAAGTATTGCTAGTGCTACATTTCGAATACTATGATCAGTAGTTGAATAAGAAAAAGGGTTATAAACACCCTTTTTTAAAAAGAAACTCCATTGATTGGACTTAATTTCGTAATTGTGAACATTATTAGTCATTATTATCCTCCCATTAAACTAACAGCTATTATATTTAATTAATATGTTTTAATAAATAAAAAATATTAATTAAAAAAATAATGTTTATTCATCAATAAAACCAATTTTTTTGAAATATTTTTTATTCTTTTTAATATACTTAGGAAATCTTTTATTGATAGATACAAGTCGTGTTCCTTCAACTTGTGCCCTCCATATCTCATAGGGCAAAAAAACATCACTACCCTCAACAATGCTTTTGTACTTGTCCTTATTTTTTTCATATCCTCCCATGGAGGTAAAATGCCATCCATACCTCCATATGGCTACTCTTTCTTCTCTAACAAGCTCTCTAATGCTCTGTGGGGAATATAGCTTTAAATTTTTAAAAGTAGTAGCTGCAGTACCTGCCCATAAGCATTTTGTATATCTATTAAAAAACCACCTATACATTTTTTGGGAAAAACCAATAACCTTTTCTTTATCAATAGATTTTTTTAATTTATTGATAACAGATCCAGGAATGATTTCATCCACATCCGATATAATTATTAGATCATTATCATGACATCCCTTTAGGCCTCTCATAATCTGGTTTCTTTCCCAATTTTCCCTAAGCCATGGATTGTCCGTTTTAATTTCTTGATCTAAAACAATATGGATAATCTTGTCAGAAAATTTATCAAACCTTTTCTTGTTTTCTTCGAAATACAAAGGCTTTGTCTCGCCTTTTCGATGCGTTCTAGTTGACTCTACAAGAACAAATTTATCAACATGCTTGTAAAGTTCATTTAATCTAATTTCTAAAATCTCCAGTTCATTCAAAAACATAAAACAATCATAAACTTTTCGCTCATCTTTTGATCTTAATAAAGGTGTGAGAAAAATGAGCCCCACAGCGAGTAAAATAAGAAGTTTTTTCATATCAAATTTCCAAGTTTTAAAAATATTTTTTTTATATTAGATTTTTAAAGGTTTTTTGATGAGATAAATCACGAATGGATTTCATTTTTTTAGTTGAGAAAATGAAAAGTGATGTTGGTAACAATTTGAGTAGTTTTTCTTTTGTATTTCATTTTTTTCAGCATTAGAAGAAGATCTTTCCCTTTTTAAGGAGCAATTATGTCTCAGGTAACTTTTTCAAATGTACTAAGTAATGAAAATTATTTTTATAACGACGTGCAAACCTCTACTTTCAAATTCTTAAATTTACAGTCTCTTTTGCAATATGGAGCATCCTCAAAGAACCATTTAAGGATTACAGCGCAGTATATCAAGCCAAGGGAAATTCAGAATTTTATTGATGAATTGCTCTTAAGACTTTCCCCTGAAAAATACGCTAGCCAAATAGAAAAGTTAAATATTAACAAAGAAAAGATCTGTAATGTTGAGAACCAGCTGAATCTTCTAAGTGAAGAAAAATACCCAAACTTACCATTTGTAAGGCTTAATATTATTGAAGTGAAAAAATCCTTGTTGGAGGTATTAAAAGCCATAAATAATAAAGATGCTTCCATAGTAGAAGATTTCAAGCAAATTCCTCCTCCAAGATTTTTTGAAAACTTTTTTTTAATCTTTGCTATACATCAAAGATTAGAGAAATTGGTAGATCAAATACCATTTTTTCAGAAGCAAATTGTTGATAATAAAATTGATTTCTTACTAGAAACAATTGAGCTTTTTTCTGATGAACTCCAAAAAAATAGAGCTTATGAATCCGTTGCAATAACTCTATTGACATTGGAAGAGCTTGATAGAGCACTAGAAATTACTAGACTTATTACAAACGCAGAAAAAAGATGTAATGTACTTTTAAAAGTTTTTAATAGTTTTTTAAAATCTGAAAACATAGATAAAGCACAAGAAGTATTAGCTCAAGCTCTTGAAAGTGCGCATTTCATTCCATGTGCTTGGAGAAGATGTAGAGCTCTTTTTCAAGTTTCTCAAAGTTTTTTACAATTAAATAACAGGAAAGAAGCTCGTGCAATATTACACCGAATTTTCCATTTAGCTAAGATTGCTCTGGAAGAACAGAAAAAAAACAGATTATTTTCTGATCTTTCAGAAGCTTTTTTAGAAGTTAATGATCCTGTAACAGCTCTTGAAGTCGCTAAACTTATTCCTGAAAAATTTATAAGAAATGATGCTTTTAAAGTCATTTTTGACTTCTTTTTAGAAGTAAAAGATATGAGAGCAGCTCTCAAAATGGCTGAATTACTTTCCAAGGAAAAAAGCATTCTAATGGCATGTAATGCTTTTATAAGCCTGTCTGAAACTTTCTTGGAGTTGAAAGACTTAAAAAACACTGACTATACAGTGCAACGGGCACTTAAATTTATTGAGAAAAGCCCGATTGAGGTATACACTAAAAGTTCCATGCTCAAAAAAGTGGCCAAGATTTTCTTAAGATCGAAAAGTTTAAAATCATCTCTCAAAATAATTGAACAGATACCCAATCAAACGATGAAGGAAGAAGCTCATATGATGATTATTGAAATACTTACAAAAAATGGCAAGAAAGATAAAGCATTTGAAGTCGCTGAGCTTTTACCTGGTGGGTTAAGAAATTTTATTCATGAAAGAATAAAATCTAATTTCTCTTGAAAGGAGAGTATGTTAAACAATTAGCTCTAAATTCCATTCCTTGCGGGGGGAAATATGAGCTTTTTGTTACTTGTTATAATGTAAGAAAACTATTTAACCAGTGCTGAGTCATTAGCCATAGCATGATATGCTTGGTCAAGCACTTTGTTTACCTTTAATAGCGATTCAAAAGAAGCTTGCATTTCCTTATAACTTTTTATCGTTTTTTGAACAGAAGCTGTTTTTTTAGGATGAAAAAAGTCGATGTATTCTTGTATTAAGTGAGTATCTTTCAAGGATGATTCCAAAATAATATCTAAATTTAGAAACTATCTTTTTTTATTTTTTTTGAAAATATTAAACTTTTACTTTGAAGTAGATTATTCCAGCTAACAAACAGGCAAAAGAAGAGATCCAAAAGAAAAGTTTTAAGTGAAAAAAGTCTGTCAAGCCTCCAACAAGAGGAGATGTTGCCATAGCAAGCGATTGCATAGACTGTGAAATACCAAGTATTTTTCCTTGAATGCTTTTATCTGCTCTGGAAGAAATAAGGTAAGTACAAAGTGGCCAAGTAACTCCCGCAAAAACAACACATAGCCCAAGTAAAAGCAAAAAGTTAAAAGCTGTTTGAGGAAGGGTTATTAAAATGCATAAACCTGAAAAAGAAATTAAAGAAAACTCCAGAAAACGAAGTCTGGTTTTTATTTGTATTGGAAGTTTGCTAATCACACCCGAACCTATAGCCCAGCAAATTCCCATGTAAGCTGCAACATTACCTATTTGTGAGTTAGAAAATTTAAAAAGGTCTATTAGATATACAGGAGTAAACTGAAAAATTAGAGTCCACGCAAATAAAATTAAAAAGTAAATCAAATAGATTGTTTTGATTTTTTTAATTTTTAGTGCTGTTTGTATATTGCGAACTCCCTCCAGCAAATTGAACTTCACATTTTTGTGAATTTTACCTGTTTCACTAAAACCCCAATAGACAAACATTAAATTGATAAAAGTAAAAAAACTTGCTATCCAAAGAGGTAAAGAAAAGGAAAAATTGGGATTAAGTTCTTGATCTGAAAACTTTCCTCCGATGTATGCACCAACGATAAAAGAAATTCCCGCAACAATAGAAAGATAACCAAAGTTTTTTACTTTATGATGTTCGCTATCACTTATATCAGCAATAGCTGCTAAACATATGGAAAGGTTTCCAGAAAAAGCACCCGTAATAAGCCTAGAAACAAATAGAAGAACCAGCATGTTCTGGTTCAGGCTAATGCCGCTTAAGATAAGCCCTATAAGAGTAAAAAAAATGGTAACAATTAACGCTTTTCTTCTTCCAGTTTTATCTGCATATTCCCCTATTAAGGGAGAGCCAAAAAACTGAGCTAAAGGAAAAGCCATTAGAAAAAGGCCTAGAATGGCAGTTCTTATTTCCCCTGGCACTTCAGGGGAAAAAATCTTATTCTGAGGATCTATAAAATAGGGAGCGAAAATTGGAAAAACAATAGACCAGCCTAAATTATCGGCAAAAAAAGTAAAATAAATCGAGGCTTTGGTAAGTTTTAACGATCGCTTCATAAATCATATGAATAATAGAACCTACAATTCTAACAAAGAAGTTTTTAATCTATTTGCCAGTTAACAGGCGCTATATCATTTTTAGATAAAAACTCATTTGCTTTTGAAAAATGCTTACATCCAAGAAACCCTGTGTTAGCCGAAAAAGGTGATGGATGAGCTGCTTTTAAAACTAAATGCTGCTTTGTATCTGCTAAAATAGTTTCACACTTTTTTTGTGCATGTTGTCCCCATAGCATAAATACTGTTGGAGTAGACTGCTCTGCTACGGCTTGAATAACAGCATCTGTAAACTGCTCCCAGCCCTTTCCATAGTGGGATCTAGGCTCATTGGCTCTTACTGTCAAAGTAGAGTTCAATAACAGAACACCGTTTTTTGCCCAGCTTTCTAAATTACCATGAGATGGAGTTGGAATATTTAAATCGTCTTTAAGTTCTTTATAGATATTTTGTAAGGAAGGAGGTGGTTTTACCCCTTTTTTAACACTAAAAGAAAGACCATGAGCTTGATCTGGGTTATGATAAGGATCCTGTCCTACAATAACCACTTTAACTTCTTCAAAACATGTAGCACATAAAGCTTTAAAAACATTTTCCTTAGATGGATAAATTGTGTGACCATTAGTCAACTCATCTGACAAGAAAGCTTGAAGCTCTTTCATATAAGGCTTTTCAAACTCAAGCTTCACTCTTTTTTTCCAACACCCTTGCATTTTCATAATAAATAATCTCCTTTAAAAAAAAATCGTTGCAGTTTTACACCATTGACAAAAGATTGTCAAAAAATTTACGATTTTACCTCAAAAGAGGCAATTTATGGATGATCTAGCAGAAAACAACGTTATCAAGTTCACAAATATTACGATGAAAAAAGGCATTTACTATGCTAACTTTAAAGTTAAAGGGACTAGAAACGGTGTAATAACTACAGCTTCCATATCAGTTGACATTTCGGCTTTAGAGCTTCACTCTGGTGATACTTTAGAAAAAATTATCGAAAAAAGTGCAGAACTTGCCTTAAGAGAGATAAAAAAAGCGGATTTTCGCTTTGATGACATGTCCTATCTGGGTGTAGCGCAGCTTGGCTAGCGCGCTTGCATGGGGTGCAAGAGGTCGGAAGTTCGAATCTTCTCACCCAGATTCTTTTTAATCAGTGAGTTACGACAAACACCTACGTCTCAGAAATCATTCAAATTTCTATTAGGTGGTGGATGGGTAGTGGATAGCTACATAATCTCCTGATCACGAAAAGTCCGCAAGACGCACGCATCCCGAAGCAGCTACAACTAGCTTTCCTTTTTAGAAGGTTCTTCGCCGAACGTTTTTAGGATTTCTGAAATTATCCATTGCTGAATATTTGAACAAGCTTCGGATTTTAATATTTTCGATTGGCTATATTTTTTACCCCTTGCTGTAAGTTCTCGTTTGGGCTCATTTTCAAGAGCTTTTTTCCAATGTTCGACCTGAAGCTTTGCTTGCCCCAATCCATATTCAATATAAGATTTTGACCGGAAAAAGGCTATGAAGATGTGAAGATGGAGAGTTTTTTTCATACGCTAAAAACAGAGCATAATATATCAAAGAACTATGAAACTAGAGAGAGAAGTATATTTGAATAATACAGAGATATTTTACAACAGGCAGAGAGCACATTCTTTTTTAGAATATCTCTCCCCGGAAGAATATGAAGAAATTAGAGAAACAAACTGTATGAGTTCTTATCCTACAAAAAAAGGTGGCAATATCACCATTCTGTCCTGAGTCAAAAGAATCCTGCGATTTTTGCAACTATCGCGCGGCAGCCCGCAGGCATCTCCAAGATCAAGGATAATTTACCCTCCAACCCTTTGGTATATTTTAATCATTGAAAATAGCTTAAAAGCATATTTTTCTATGGTTAAAATATCCCCATATGGTACATCTAAATCATGGATAATATATCTTTTCAAATACAATTACTGCATTGGATATACCATGGATAGGTTGGCAGGGCTCGGGAAATTATCTCGTAAGCGGCTTTCAGACGTGCTTCGCAACTCAAAAGGTTGTATATCAGTAAGTTTGGTAGCAGAGACATTAAATGTTTCAAGAGAGCAGGCAAGACTATATCTGTCCTCCTGGGCAAAAAATGGCTGGCTACGAAGAGTCAGGAGGGGGCTATATTTCCCCGTGGATATAGCAGCTGAAACTACTGATGGCGGCGTTCTCGATCCATGGGTAATCGCATCACAGATCTTTTCCCCCTGCTACATTGGGGGATGGTCTGCGGCAAAACATTGGGATTTTACCGAACAGATTTTCGAATCGACTATCGTTTTTACTTCTCGACGCCTAAATCAGAAAGAGCAGTCCATTGCGGGATTAACATTTTTGATAAAAAAATCAGCGTCCGACAAAATGTTTGGGCTTAAGTCCGTTTGGAAAGATCAGATCAAAGTACAAGTGTCAGATCCTCATAAGACGATCATAGACATGTTTGATGATCTATCAATTGGAGGAGGAATTCGTTCAGTGGTCGACTTTTTTCAAAAATACCTCTCTTCAAGTGAATGCGATCTAAACATTTTGATCCAATATGCGGAGAAGATGAACAACAAAGCGATTTTTAAACGTTTAGGGTTCGTATTATCAAAAATAAAGCCTGATGAGATGCATTGGATTGCACAATGCTTAAGTCATTTGAGCCAGGGAAATTCGCAACTAGACCCAGCATCAAAAGGAAAACGCCTGATCAAAAAATGGAGATTATGGGTTCCTGAAGGATTAGAAGAGGGATTTCGATGATTAACAAATTTGAACTTGCTCGAAAAGCAAAAGAATACGGATTACAATCCTCTACGATTGAAAAAGACTACGTTTTAGGATGGATACTGATTGGCATTCAAAACCATCCTCGGACGAGAGATTCATGGGTTTTTAAGGGAGGAACATGCCTTAAGAAATGCTTCTTCAACAAGTATCGCTTTTCGGAAGATCTAGATTTCACTCTGCTAGATGCTCAGCAAATGAAAGAAGAGACGCTACGATCTATCTTAAAACAGATCGTACAATGGGTTTATGAGCAGTCGGGAATCGAAATCCCCGAAAACCTGATCTCTCTGGATCCGCATCGCAGCTTATCTATCCAAGGCAAACTACCCTACCGAGGTCCCTTGAAGCAACCAGTTCCTTACCCTTCCATCAAACTGGACCTCACTGCGAATGAACAAGTGGTACTGAAACCGGAAAAACGGAAGGTTTTCCACGAGTATTCTGATTGTCCAACCGAAATGCCTCAAATCCTAAGCTACTCCTATGAAGAAATTTTCGCTGAAAAGTTAAGAGCTTTGGCTGAGCGAGCACGACCCCGTGATCTCTATGACGTTGTTCATCTTTATCAAGAGCGTCATCGATTGACTGATATAGAAAAACTCCTAGAGTCTCTTCAAGGCAAGTGCGCCTTTAAAAAGATGCCGATGCCTAATCTGGTAACGATTGAGCAACATCCTCAAAAGTCGGAGTTTTTATCCGAATGGAAAAATATGCTGCACCACCAGGTGAAAGATCTCCAACCATTCGAGTATTTTTGGAAATATTTGCCAGATATTTTCTCATGGATTTACCATTCAAAAAACAACTTCTGAGAGATTGGTATTTCCTGAAAAACAGCCATGCATCGAATTCTCAATGCCAAGTCTTCCGCTCTCTCCAAAGGCTAACCCCGCCAGCCCAGCGGTTAAAATATTTTTAGCTGCATTAATATCTCTATCGAGCATCTTCTTGCAAGAAGGACACCCCCAGATTCTATCACTCAGCTTTAATCCATTTCGGAAGCTCGAACCTTCTCACCTAGATTTTTTTCTAAATGAGCTATTTCAAAATCAGAAGAAAACAAAAATTTTTAACTGGCAAGCTTATATGTATTGTATCTTTGCATGTAAATAAGCTCTTTTACAAGAAAAGAGCTTATTTACAGCTTTAAAAGCAGTTTTTATTAAAAGTCTTTTGCTAGTCTGTCCTTTAACTTTTTTCCAGCACTCCAATGATTTCTACATGATTGGTATGCGGAAAAAGCAAAAAGGCTTTTCCAGCAACTATTTGGTAACCATTTTCTAAAAGAAATTCTACATCCTTCATAAATGTCATTGGATTGCAACTGACATAAATGAGTCGTTTTTCTTTTTGTTCTATAAGCCTTTTTAAAAGGTCTTTATGCAGTCCCTTTCTAGGAGGGTCTACTAAAATGGCATCAAATGGATCTAATCGATTAAATTGATTAGCGTCGGAAAGAGTATATACAAATTTTTCTTTTCTTGGGTGATTTTTAAATGATGCAAGGTAAGAAATTTTAGAAAAGGGGTTGCTTTCCACTAAACATAGCTGTTTACACTTCTTTTCTAAAAAGTAGGCAAAAACACCATTTCCTGCATAAATTTCGAGTAAATTTGCTCCTTTTGGGGGGTTTTTCACCACAAAATCAATCATTTCTTCAAAAACTGCGATGTTGGCTTGCATAAAAGAAGCAGGGTGAAAGGCAAATTTTTTACCTAAAATTTTTTGCCAAACAAAGTCTTCTCCAAATACTTTTTTCCAGTTATTTGAGAAAATCACATTGTTTCTGTTTTCGTTAAAATTGACCCAAATTGAAGAAAAAACGTTCATTTTTTGCAGTTTTTTGATCAATTTTTGCAATTTTTTGTCCAAAACTTGCATATTTGCAACAATTGTGAGTTGCAGTTTTTTATTACTTACATCAACAACTAGCTGAATATTTCTAACAAGGCCCGTATGAGATGTTTCATTGTAGCCAGAAATTTCTAACTCTTGGAGAGCTTTTTCTACAATTTCTATCCCTTCATTAATAAGTGGATGGTGAGATGTGCAACTACTTTCTTTAA
>PFAC01000044.1:0-10285 GCA_002773835.1 Chlamydiae bacterium CG10_big_fil_rev_8_21_14_0_10_35_9
TCGATCGAAATAATTTTGTATTTCTTGAATAGAAAAGTTTTCATTTTGAAATGAAAATGATTCCCCTACTTTTTTTCCTATCATCTCTTTTGCTAGTTTTGACTGAAAAGATAGAATGTGTTTTTCTGGATTAGCATCCCATGGTCCTAAGATCGTAAAACTAGTTACATTAGAATTGGAGTCAGAGCATTTAACAATAGTTCCTATACTTACTTCTTGAGTAGAAATATCAGAGGGAGCTAGTACTCTAGCCTTATTGAGTTGGGAAGATAAAAGTTTTAGCTCAGACTGAAGTCTATCTCTTTTTTCTAGTGCGGCTTTATACTCAGCATTTTCTCTTAAGTCTCCATGAGACTTTGCCTCTTCGATTTCTTTGGCATTTTCAAGTGTTTCAACTGTTGCAATTTCAGAAACTCTTTTTTGAATTTTCTGCAAGCCTTCTTGAGTTGTCCAAATAATGTCTTCTTGTTCTTCATCTATATCTTTGCCTTTTCTTAAAGAAGATAGAGACGGGTGAACTACTTCGGCTAAAGATTGGATGATTTTTTTGTCATGATCCGTTAAGGACTCACACTTTGTGGAAAGTAAAATGTACTCTTTAACTTGCTCGATAGAAGAAACCTCCATAACATCTCGTACTATTTCATAACGGTTTGCGGTAATGATGTTGACAATCTTTTTACCCAGGTCTCTTAAGTTAGGACGGTCATTAGTAAAGCTCAATAAGATGAGAAAATGTTCAAAAAGTTTGGCTTTGCCGTCATTGTCAGAAAACGGTAATTTTGCTTTTCCTTTTTTTGTGAAAATTTTCTGAAAATACCATAGAAATGTTTCAGGAAAGGCTATTGGATGGTTAAGTAACTCTTCTATTTTACTTTTCAAATACTCTTGTTCTTTAATTTTAGCTAATTCATTTAGCAGGTAATCTCTAAGCAAGTTTTGTTCGACATGAAGTAGAAGATCTGAAAAAATTTCTTTCCAGTTTTCTTTTATTTCTTTGATAGAAGTTAACAGCCTTTTCTTAAAAGAAATAACATCAATTTCATCAATCAAGTTTTTATACTTTGAAGTGGCATCAATGATTTCAGTGAGTTCTTTACTTTCTTTCATATGATCCAAGTCAATCAAAAAATAATAAAGCTGTATTTTTTGAGCTGCTGTCAGATCTTCATTTTGTAAAACATCTTTTACTCTTGCTTCTAAGGATGTTTTAAACTCAGCATTTTTGAGAGTTTCAGGAAAGTCTCTTAAAAAAGAGTAAACCATTACAATAGTTTCTTGTATGGTTGGTTTTTTTTCTAATGACTTTTGAAATGCTTCTTCATGAGAAATAGCTTTTTCCCTCAAAGCAAATGGATCTTTAGTGCTTGAAGGAGCAGTGATTTTTGTATCCTTTTTTATTTTAGCTCGGCAAGCCTGCCACCATCTATTCCAATCTTTTGCTGGGATAACAAGATCAAAGAGCTCTTCTTTCATTTCAGTGGCAGTTAGAGGACCTAAGTCCCTTAATAAAATTCGTATTACGCCTGAAGGATCTTCTTTGGCTAATTTTTCAAGCTTGTCTGGATTTCCAAATCGTCTAGAAAGGAAGTGGTCGTCGGATAGTGGGTATAAGGTATGAAAAGCATTGGAAAAAGATAGGCTTTTAGTTCCTAAAACAAGGTCGCATTCCAGTGAAATTTCTTCCCTGACCATAGAAACGTCCATTATTTCACAAGTACCCCATCCCCCTGTATGGAAAACATATTTTCCTGGTGCCATATGAGTTAGAAGCTCAAATTTACTTATAGCTCCTTCAAAATTATCTGAACCTCTAAGACCAATAAGTTTAAGTTTTTCACTAAATAATGGATCATTTGGGTAGTTTTGCTCTAAGTGCTGGAGAGCGATTTCAGCTAAAGTGCTTGAGTTAGTTTTTTGTATGTCAAAAATTAATCTTAAAGCTTTTCTAGAAATTTCTTTATCTTCTATAAGTTTCCAAAGTGAAAGACCTTTTTCAATGTGCTGCCCAAAAGCACCACTGATAGGAGAATTTTTTACTGCCTCTAGAATTTTAATAAATTCATCTCCATCAGGTTCATCACTATAACAGTATTCTTCCCACAGCTTTAAAAACCCAGGATAGTCATTTTTATTTATTCTTTCTTGAAAATCTTTTAAGTACGCCATAATCAAAACTAGATCCAACTCTTTAATTTTTTTTCTTTTTACCGGGGAGTATAAAAAGCATTGAGATAATCTTCAATTAAGATTATTTTGAAAAAATTTCTTAGAAAGTTTATTTTCCCCTTATTTATCTCTTTTTCTTGAAAATAATTTTTTTAATTTTTAAATTTCCGACAAAGGTAAAGTGCCATAAATGACTTATTTAAAGATAAAAAAAGGACTTGATGTTCCAATAGAAAACCCACCTAAAGGAACAGTTAGAGAGTTGGATCCGCCAGAGCTTATAGGGTTAGATCTTTCCCCTTTTTCCCGCGTAAGAGCCAAGTTATTAAAAAAAGAGGGAGATGAAGTACTAACTGGTGAGCCTATTTTAGAAGACAAGGCAGTACACGGAAAAGCTTTTATTTCGCCTTGCTCTGGAAAAATCCGTGAAATTGTTAGAGGAGAAAAACGAGTTGTACAGACAATAATTTTTGAAAGGTCTGAGGATAAATTTTTTGAATTTGCCAAACTTTCTATTGATTCTTTAAGTAAAGAAGACCTTGTAAAAGAACTTCAATCTCAAGGAATTCTGAATCATATTCGTTCAAGACCTTTTGAAAGAGGGGTAAATATAAAAAAAATGCCTAAAAGCATTTTTGTAAAAGCTTTGGAGTCTGCTCCTTTTGTTCCAAGCTCTGAAATGCAGGTAAAGGGATATGAAAAAGAGTTTCAGGCAGGTCTTGATGCTTTAGCAAAAATTGCTGACGGAAAAGTTCATTTGGTTTTTCATGAAAATACTGATTGTGAGGCATTTTTAAACGCTAAAAATGTGGAAAAACATCCAGCAAGTGGCCCACATCCTATAGCTAATCAGTCTCTGCATATTTATGCAATTGACCCTATTACCTCTGCTCATGAAACTATATGGACGCTGACTGCCTTAGATGTAATCATCGTAGGAGCCCGAATAGAGTTTGGCAAATATCATACCAACAGGGTTGTTTCTTTAGCAGGCCCTTGTGTAAAGCCAGAAAAATGTGGTTTTTATAAAACCCAAATGGGTATTTCTTTTGCTCACATAATAAACGAAAGACTTAATGAGGAAAGTGAAAGAGTTATTTCGGGAGATCCTCTTTCAGGATCAGAAATTGGTGTACATGGCTACCTTGGTTTTTTTCACACAGCGTTTAGTGTATTTAAGAAAGGTCAAGAAAGAGAGCCTTTTCATTTTTTTAGACCCGGGTTAAAAAAATACACAGCCTCAAAAACCTACTTGTCAGGTTTTTTAAAAAAGAATAAACCTTATCCTTTTACAACTAATCAGCATGGTGAACATAGACCCTTTGTTGATGGTAATATTTATCAAAGATATATGCCTATGCGAATCCCTGTTATGCAGCTTTTAAAAGCATTGATTGCAGAAGATTATGATACGGCGGTTGAGCTTGGTTTATTGGAAGTTGTTCCCGAGGATTTTGCTATTTCTACATTTGTGTGTCCCAGTAAAGTAGAAATGATAAAAATTGTTAGAAATGCCTTAAAAAAATATTCGGAAGAATCAGGACTATAAGTACACTCTCATAATTACGATTTATAATCGCTAAGATTTATGAGAGTTGCGTTTTTAGCTATTTCTTTTTTTTTACTATCTTTTTTCTTATTTGCAGAAGAGGATTTTGATTTAGAGCTGCCTTCGCAAGTACCAAATCTTTTTGATGATTTAAATACTGTAGCCAAAGTTAATCGGGAGATTAATGATGAGCTCCCCTTTCTTTTTAACTATCAGTTGCAAGGAGGTTATTTTGCTATGCCTTCTGCTAGGATGGCGAAAGCTGGAACCTTTGGTTTTCAATATTCTTATGAAAACCCTTACCAACTATATAATCTACTTTTTCAGCTTTTTGATCATTTAGAGCTAACGGGAAATTATTGGCTTTATACCGGGATTCAAGATGTGACATTAGGCGAAAAGTTTGGGACATTCACTGACAGGGCAGCGAATGTAAAGCTAGCTTTACTTCAAAAGCAAGATGGGCTGCCAGAGCTACCAGAGTTTGCTATTGGAGTAAATGACTTTATTGGAACGATGCGTTTTACCTCATGGTACATAGTAGCTACGCAAACGTTTTTAAAATATAATTTGGAACTTTCATTAGGGTGGGGAAATGATAGGATAAAAGGTTTTTTTGGAGCCTTGGCATATACCCCCTTTAGGAAATCCAAAATACCTTTTTTGAAAGATTTAACCTTCGCTGTTGAATATGATGCCAATGATTATAAAAACCACAGAGATGAACACCCAAATGCAAGACAAGTAAAAAGCCCGATTAATGTCGGCGTGCATTACAAGTTTTTAGATTTCTTTCATTTGACAGCTAGCACCATTCGTGGCGTCGATTTTGCAGGTTCGGCAGCAATTACTTACAATATCGGAGAAACTAAAGGTCTTTTCCCTAAAATTTATGACCCTACTCCCTATGTAGCTCCCATTGATAATGAGCCTATTGGCATATTGAGAACAAAAAAAGAGCTAGGACAGGAACTTGCTTATGCGTTTCAAGAGCAAGGTTTTGAAACATATACCATCATTCAAACAGTCAATGCTGATCAAAAAGATATTCTTTGGATAAAACTGATTAATGTTCGCTACAGAATTGAAGATGAAGTTAGGAACCGCATTTTACATGTCCTTTCTTCATTAATTCCTGATAATATTTTTGAAGCACTAGTAGTAATTGAAGCTGATGGGGTACCTGTTCATCAATATCGGTTTAGGACTCCTGAGTTAATGAGATTTCAAAAAGGACTTATTGGTGAGAAAGAATTTCAAGTAGTCGCGCCGCTTCAAGAAGCTAGTGGCAAACCTTCCATTTATGATGGTGCTGTTTTATATCGACGAAAAAAAAGTATTTGGATGCTAACTTTTAGGCCTCAATTTCGATCCTATTGGGGTTCGGCCAGTGGTAAGTTTAAGTATGATGTTGGATTTATTTCGGGTCCACAAGGGTACTTGTTTGATCAAATATATTACGATTTGCAGTTAAGCTACATTATAAGCTCCAGTGCATCTGATATTGGGGATAAGGATATTTTAAACCCTTCTCAGATTGTCAATGTGCGCTCAGACTCAATACGCTATGTGCAAACACCTTTTCATGTTGTTAATGGATATTTACAAAAAAGTTGGAATTTAGGAAGTGGCTTTTTTACTAGACTTGCAGGAGGCTATTTTGAGTTGGCTTATGGAGGCGTTGCCGGTGAGCTTTTGTATTATCCAGTGCAATCGAATTGGGCTGTTGGCTTTGAGGTCGCAGCTGTTTGGAAGAGAAAATTTAATGGGTTGGGATTTCAAAGAAAAGTAAGAAAGCTCCAAGGAATACAGCCTACCTATATTTCTTACTGGGGATTACAATATTTTATGGATTTATATTATGAGTACAAACCTCTTAATTTAGATTTTAAGGTAAGTTTTGGACAATTTCTAGCGTGGGATAAAGGAGTTAGGTTAAATGCAGCCAGGACTTTTCCAAGTGGGTTAAGGGTTGGTGCTTGGTACACCTTTACTAATGCAAAAGATATTGTAAATGGGGATCGTTATCACGATAAAGGGGTCTTTTTTAGTCTTCCTTTAGATATCTTTTTAAATAAAAGCTCTCGCACAAGAATAGGCTATTCCATGGCAGCTTGGCTAAGGGATGTAGGAGCCAAAGCTGCTACTGGTAAAGAGTTGTATCAAACTATTTATTTTGAACGATACAATCAAAACCCCGTTTTCTATTAGTGGGAACTTTTTAGCGCTTGTAAAACCGTTTCAGTAGCATAAGAAAAAATCATGTCAGCTCCAGCCCTTTTAATACTTAGTAATGTTTCATAAAAAACTTTTGTTTTATCTAAATAACCCAGTTGATGGGCCGCCTCTACCATGGCATATTCCCCACTGACATGATAGGCAGCTATTGGTTTATTGGTTTTTTCTCTAAGTTTAGAGATGACATCTAGATATAGACTTGCCGGCTTTACCATTAAAATATCAGCACCCTCTTTTTCATCTAGTTCAGCTTCTAAAAGAGCTTCTTTCTGGTTGGCAGGATCCATTTGATACGTTTTTTTATTACCGAATTGAAGATTGGAGTTAAGAGCAAAGCGAAAAGGATTATACAAGCTAGAAGCATACTTTGCCGAGTAAGATAGTATCCCTGTATTTGTAAAGCCAGATATGTCAAGAGCCTTCCTTATATAGCCAATCCTTCCATCCATCATGTCACTTGGTGCTATGAAGTCAGCGCCTGCTTCTGCATGTACAAGAGACATCTTTGCTAAAATTTTTATAGTTTCGTCGTTAAGGACCTCTTCTTCTTTAACAATCCCATCGTGGCCGTGCGATGTGAATGGGTCTAATGCAATATCGGTAATTATACAAACGGATGGTAGATGTTTTTTTAGGTAACGTACGGTTTCTGGAATAATTCCTTTGGGGTTCAAGGCTTCATGAGCACTTTCTGTTTTTAAAGAAGGTTCTATAACAGGAAACAAAGCAATAGCTTGCACTCCTTGTGAATGTATTTCTTCTGCTTTTTTTAAAAGAAGGTCTTTAGATAGCCTGTATATCCCAGGAAAGTTTTTAACAGCTTGGCTTGTTTTTTCCCCTTCAATAACAAAAAAAGGTAAAATCAAGTCTTGAGGAGTAAGATGGGTTTCTTTAATTAGGTTTCTAATAGAAGGCAGTCTTCTGTTTCTTCTAAGTCTTATTGGTATTTGTAAAGTATTTTTTTCTAAAAAATTCATAAACCTCCTTTCTAAAAAAAATTAAAAAACAATTCGAATCACCCGCTTTTTTAAAAAAAATCTAATTTTAAAGGCAGTTTTTTTGTTGTTTATTAACTTTTCAATTACTTTTCTCTTGATCCGCTCTTTTAACTTGTGGCACTCTTGAGGTCTTAACTTTAAGGACTAGGAGTTCTTGTATGATGCAAAATTATGAAGAGTTTTCTGAAAATCAAATTAAGATATTAGAACATTTTGTTACTAGCACATCAAGCAATGTCTTTGTACTTCGAAATTTACCAGAAGTGATCAAAGGGGCTTTGTTTTCTAGATACTCCAGGTCAAGTTTAGGCTTGCGTTCTCTTTTGCTGAAAGATTTTATTTTAAATGAAGATACAGCTTTTTCATCTATAGTAGGCAGCATTTCAGAAGGTGCTTCTGCTGGAGAAGATGAACAAATTATGGCCATTAAAAAAGCGCAGAATTTTTACGACAGAATACTTGATGGCTATGGAGATGATTCTATTGGTGAGCTTGGTGGCGCCCATGTGGCTATCGAAAACGTCTCAATGCTAGCAGCCAAGATCATTGAGGACTGTAGGATTGGTGGCTCCCCATTAGAAAAATCAACAAGATATATTTATTTTGATCAAAAAATTAATGGCGAGTACCTCTTTTATCAAGAGCCTATTATAATGACTTCTGCCTATAGAGATCTGTATGTCGAAGTTTGTAACCACTTATTTGATACATACAGCAAGCTGATTCCCCCACTTACAGCTATTATTGAGCAGCAGTTTCCTAAAGAGCATCATATTTCCAAGGTCGCCTATACAGCTTCTTTAAGAGCGAAAGTATTAGATTGTCTAAGAGGCCTTTTACCCGCAAGTGCTCTGACTAACATGGGCATTTTTGGAAATGGCAGATTTTTTGAAAATCTTTTACAAAAACTAAACTGTCATAATTTAGCTGAAATGCAAGACCTTGGTAAAAAAGGTGTGCAAGAGTTATCTAAAGTTGTCCCTTCTTTTATAAGAAGAGCCGAACCTTCTCATAAGTACTTTCAAACATACTCTCAGTATCAAGAAGAGATGCAAAGTGAAATTAAAATACTTATTGAAGAGCACTCTTCTCAAGTTAAACCAATGACAGAGCCTGGCGTTAGACTTATTAATTTTGATGAAGATGCAACTTTCAAAGTAGCGGGTGCAATATTGTTTGAGCAGTCTCATGCAGGCCTCAAGGAGTTGCAAGATTACTGTAAAAATCTTCCAGATGAGGAACTTGCTAAAATTTTAGATGCTGGGTCTAGCTCAAGGGAAAATAGAAGGCATAAATCTCCAAGAGCATTAGAACATGCCAACTTTACTTTTGAAATCTTGGCTGATTTTGGTGTGTACCGAGATCTACACAGACACAGAACTTTAACACAAGAAAGGCAGCTTCTAACTTGTAAATATGGATTTTTCATGCCTAAGGAAATTGTAGGTACAGACATGGAGAAAGAATATATTGAAGCAATGGAAAAAGCTAAAAGCGCCTATGATACCATTGCAGCTGAACTTCCAGAAGAAGCTCAATATATAGTCCCTATGGCATACAATATTCATTGGTATTTTACTGTTAATTTAAGAGCTCTGCAATGGATGTGTGAGCTTAGATCTTCTCCTGCAGGTCATCCAAACTATCGCTATATTGCTCAAGAAATGGCAAGACAAGTTTGTCAGGTATTTCCACAATTCGAAAGATTCTTCAAATTTGTAGACTATGACGGGTACGAGCTAGGTCGTTTAGGTCAAGAAATTCGAAGGGTAGAAAAAGCAGAATCCCAATGAGCCAAAAACCTGGTAGCATTTTAGGGGGAATGTTTTTAACTGCTGGCAGTTGTATTGGAGCAGGCATGTTAGGCCTCCCTATTTTATCTGGGATGGCTGGTTTTTTCCCTGCGATTTTAATGACTCTTCTTGCCTGGGTCTTTATGACTTTTACCGCCCTTTTACTTGTCGAGGTAAATGGCTGGTTTAAAGGTCAGGTCAATATAGTCACCATCTCCGAAAAAGCATTTGGTCCAAAGGGAAAGATAGTTAGTTGGGTTTTATATCTCTTTTTGTTTTATTCCCTCTTAATTGCATATATTGCCGGAAGCGGATCAGTATTTTCTGCTTTTTTGCAAAAAGCATTTCATATTGATTTTTCTCCCTCAATTATAGGCTTTCTTTTCGTTTTAAGTTTAGGCTTTGTTGTGTACTTAGGAACAAGGCTGGTTGATGTGACTAATCGGTTTTTAATGATAGCTTTAATAATTGCCTACGTAGGGATGATGTTTTTAGGAGTGCAAAAAATTGATGCCAACTTGCTCCAATACCAGAATTGGAGTTATCTCATTTTGCCCTTGCCTATATTAGTTACTTCCTTTGGTTTCCATAATATGATTCCGAGTTTGACGGCTTATATGAATGGTGATCTAAAAAGAATGAGAATAACAATCATTGGCGGCAGTTTAATTTCTCTTATAATCTATACTTTTTGGCAGGTAATGATTCTTGGAATTGTTCCCGTTTTTGGAGAAAACTCTATTTCAAATGTCTTTTCACAAGGTGGTGAAATTACTAAGTCATTAATACATTATTTACACTCGCCTTGGATTATAATATTTACTCAAGTGTTTGCCTTCTTTGCGATTATAACTTCTTTTTTGGCACAAAGCTTAAGTGTTATGCACTTCATTGCTGATGGGTTAAAAGTAAAGCCAATCAAAAAAAATAATAGATGGTTAATACTTTTAGCACTTATTCCTCCTTACTTGTTTGCCTTAACCTATCCAGGAGTCTTCTTAAAGGCACTCAGCTTTGCAGGGGGCTTTTGTGCAGTTATTTTATTTGGGATTTTGCCTGCATTAATGGCATGGGTAGGTAGATATAGTAGAAAATATAGCTCAAAATATCATGTTATAGGGGGAAAAATTAGTCTAATAATAGCGATACTATTTTCTTCTTTTTTAGTGTTGAATGAATTAGGAAGAATTTTAGGAATTAATATTTTTATAAATTATTAAGGAAATGTTTATGGTTAAAACGAATAGGTTTTTGGGAAGCGTATTATTAATTGCAGGTACTTCAATTGGGGCAGCCATGTTGGCTCTTCCCATAAAAAGTGGCTTTGCAGGGTTTTTTCCATCTATTGCTGCCTTACCTATTTTATGGCTTTTTTTCCTGATTACCGCCTTTTTAATTTTAGATGTTAATTTGTCAATTGAAGGCGAGACCAACATGGTCTCCATGGCAGAAAAGACATTGGGAATAGTAGGAAAAGTTGTTTGCTGGGTTGTATACCTGCTCCTTTTATATTCCTTAACATCAGCGTATATTTCCGG
>PFAC01000044.1:10315-10492 GCA_002773835.1 Chlamydiae bacterium CG10_big_fil_rev_8_21_14_0_10_35_9
ATGGTCAACGGGGCTTAATTTGCCTGCATGGATCTCCCCTTTGCTAATTATTGGTTTTTTTGGAACTTTTGTCTATCACGGCACTAAGTGGGTAGATTATATCAACCGTTTTTTCATGATTGGTCTTGCTATAACCTACTTTATGATTGTTGTGTTTGGCCCATCTCAAATAAATAC
>PFAC01000044.1:10546-40687 GCA_002773835.1 Chlamydiae bacterium CG10_big_fil_rev_8_21_14_0_10_35_9
ACCTCTTTCGGCTATCATATTATTATCCCCTCACTTACTACTTATGAAAGGCATAATATCTCAAAACTTAGGCTTACCATTCTAGTTGGCAGCTTGATTCCCTTGCTTGTATATTTCCTGTGGGAATTTTTCGTAATGGGTATAGTGCCTTTGTCTGGTAGTGAAAATTCTTTAGTGCAAGCTTTTAATGAGGGCGCTCCTAGTACAAAGCCACTAGTCCAGTTAATCAATCATCCCATAGCAGAACTTGGCGCTCGATTTTTAGCATTTTTTGCCATTGTTACTTCTTTTTTAGGTGTTTCACTTTCCTTAAGAGACTTTTTAAGGGACGGGTTAAAAATGAAGTCAGGGAAAAAAGGAAGATTAATGGCCTGTGTTTTAACGTTTGCCCCTCCTTTAATATTTGTTCTCAGTTATCCAAGAGCATTTATCATCGCATTGCAGTATGCAGGACTCTTTGTGGCAATACTGTTAGGGATTTTACCAGCTTTGATGGCTTGGAAGCTAAAAAAATACAAAAATTTTTTTGGGAGATCCCTTCTAATCACAATAATTTTAGGATCTTTATTTGCTATTGTTTTAGAGTTTTTAGATGAAGGGGGCGTGCTTAATCACTTTATTGAGCCTTACCTAAATTGATATGGGAAAGTTTAAAATCAAAACAAGTTTTGAGCCTAAAGGTGACCAACCTGAAGCGATAAAAAAACTAACAGAGGGACTCCAAAGCGGGAAAAAATCCCAAGTTCTTTTGGGTATAACCGGTTCTGGTAAAACTTTTACCATGGCTAATGTCATACAAAATATGCAACGGCCAGCTATGATTTTAGCCCATAATAAAACTTTAGCAGCTCAACTCTACCAAGAGTTTAAGGCCTTTTTCCCAGATAATGCTGTGGAATATTTTGTGTCTTACTATGACTATTACCAACCTGAAGCCTATATCGCTAGAACAGATACTTATATTGAAAAAGATCTTTCTATCAACGATCGCATTGAAAAAATGCGACTCAGTGCTACTCGATCCTTAATTGAAAGAGACGATGTCATTATCGTAGCTTCTATCTCATGTATTTATGGTTTAGGATCTCCTGATAACTTTAGTAAGATGCTTTTAAAGTTATCTGTCGATCAACATGTAAGGCGGGACGACGTTTTACTGCACTTAGTTGAGCTTCATTATAAAAGAAATGAGTATGAGCTTGCCAGAGCAACGTTCAGAGCGAAGGGAGATGTTTTAGAAATAGTTCCGGCATATGAAGATGACATAGCTTACAGGATTGAATTTTTTGGAGATGATGTCGAAAGGATCAGTGAAATTGATCCATTAACAGGTAAAGTAAGAAAAAGAATGCAGGAAGTTACCATATTCCCTGGATCGCACTATGTAACCCCTGAAGAAATACGGCTAGCTGCTATTGAAAAAATCAAATATGAACTTGCTGCAAGGATAGACGAATTTGATAAGCAAAACCTTTTAATTGAAAAACAAAGAATACGTGAGAGGACAAACTACGACCTTGAAATGATTAAGGAAGTTGGGTTTTGCAAAGGAATTGAAAACTACTCCAGGCACTTCAGTAACCGCAACCCTGGAGATCCCCCTCCTTGTTTATTAGATTACTTTCCTAAAAACTTTTTATTTTTTATCGATGAGTCGCATCAGACTATACCTCAAATGCACGCTATGTATAACGGCGATAGGGCAAGAAAAAAATCTTTGATTGAATTTGGCTTTAGGCTTCCTTCTGCTTTTGATAATAGGCCTCTTAAATTTGAGGAAAGTTATGAGTTTTTTAAGTCTGTCGTATATGTGTCTGCAACACCTGGTGATTGGGAAATACGAGAAGCTGAAGGCGATATCGTAGAACAAATAATTCGACCAACAGGTCTGTTAGACCCTGAAATAGAAATTAAGCCGGCTGAAGGTCAAGTAGATGATGCATTAGAGGAAATAAGACTAGAAACAGAAAAGAACAGACGAGTTTTAGTTACTACCCTAACAAAAAAGCTTTCAGAGGATTTATCCAAGTACTTACAGGAAATTGGCGTGAAAACTAAGTACCTGCATTCCGATATAGATACTTTAGAAAGAATGCACATCATCAAAGATTTAAGAAATGGAAACTTTGATGTATTAGTAGGCGTAAACTTGTTAAGGGAAGGATTAGATATTCCGGAAGTTTCTCTGGTTGTGATTTTAGATGCAGACAAAGAAGGTTTTTTAAGGAGTGAAACTGCCCTTGTTCAAACTTGTGGAAGAGCCGCCAGAAATGTCCATGGAAGAGTTGTCATGTATGCTGATCGCATGACTAAAGCGATCCAAAATACAGTTGACATCACCCAGAAAAGAAGAAAGATTCAAATGGAATATAACCAAAAGCATGGCATAGTTCCTAAATCTGTGAAGCGAGAACAAATCGAAAATCTTGAAGAAACGTTTGGCATGCCTATCGAAGACACAACTATCCTACAAGAGAAAAAGAAGGCTGAAAAAGCACAAGCTCATATGGAAGATCTCGATAAGAAAATTAAAGAATATAAAATTGAAATGAAAAATGCTGCTAAAGAGCTTCGATTTGAAGATGCAGCAAAATATCGAGACTTAATTCGCTATTATGAAAATTTGGCGATGCTGAAGTAAGTTAAATATTTTTTATTTTAAATGATTTGTTGCTTATCCCCATGGTTTAGCTGTGGGGATAAGCAACAAATAGTTATTTCTTTTTAGCCCAACAATAAGTACTCATTTCCCTCATTTCATGCATTCCTGGAATAGCTCCAAAAGTATTAACAATAACATTTGGATCAAAGGTTATAACTTCAAAGTTAAATTCCTTTAGCAAGGATTCCAACTCCTGTCTACTCCATGCACTTTGGTGACAAAAGCGAAAGTTTGTTTCTTTGGAATAGATATGATTTCGTAATTCTTCAGCAACTTCGGAGGGAGACTTGCCACTTATTAAATTTCTGAGAGAGTGAACATCAAGAATAGGAGGGCCAAAGTAAGCTTGGGCAGTATTTGAGCTTCCGTTTGAAGCAAAAGGGTTCCCATAAGCATCATTAAAAAAAGAACAAAAAATCATAGCTGCTCGGTGATCTATGCAGTCACAGATACCGTTTTTGCCCCATAAATGAGTGATACTTGCAATGTTCCAGCCAAGTTCAAAAAAACTAGGGTCTTGCCGTTGCCAGCAATCTAAAGCTTTATCATAGTCCGGAATTTTGATAATAAGATTACCACCCTTTTCAAGGACCCTATGGGATTCAGAGAGAATGCGATACACAGTGGGAATATTCAAATGTTCTATAGCATGGGAACTATAAACGCTCTTAATTGAGTTATTTTCCATAGGGAATCGGCAATTTGGAAATAAAAGAAAAGAATGAGGGTTCGTTGCACTTGTAACTTCTTCAAGATTTACCCATCCAGGGCAACTCCAGTTGGGGCCTCCCCCAATATTAATTGCAATGACTTCATTTCTCTGATAATTCGGGTGAGAGGAAAGGTAAGGAGTAGTCCAAGGGAAAAGTGGATGCCGGGAATTTTGCCCAGAAACAATTGGCTGCACATCATAATCAAGCGCTGGAATGATAGTAGCTTCTATTATTAATCGCGTTCCCTCTTTTGGGGCAACTCCTCGGTGAATAACTTCAGAGTTTTTAAAAAAAAGCCAAGTGCCAGGTCCTCCGTCAAGAGCTAGTGTGCTATTTTCAACTTTTAACTCTGTTGTTCCTTTTTCATAACTTGCTCCCTTGGGATAAATCATTAATTTCCAAACAGAGAGTGGTAAGCCATCTGTGTGCCAATCATTAGGTCCGTAATCAGTTGCTTCTGAATCTGTTTTCCAAGCCCGCACAGTCACGCATTTCCAAGGCATTCCGATGCATTCAGCAATTTCTTGCTTTAAAGACTCCAAAATTGGCAGTAAGGCTTTTTTTTGTAAGTCTTCTAACATTAAATAAGTGTGATTCTTATTAAGATTTTGTCCATTACCTAATCCGGGAGTAAAAGAATAATTAGGATCATGATCTTCTTCAATAAAAGGGATTTTTTTTACTGATTGAAAAGCATCAATTAAAGCTGAATTTAACTCTTGATCAACTATCCCCTGTCTAAATCCTAATTTTGTAAAAGACTCGTTCAAAGGGATATTAAAACCATGGGAAAGAGCATAAGCTTTTGCAAACTTGGGGTACAAATCCCATGCTACATGTTGTAAATCTTGAGGGTTTTGTCTCCAATATTCAATTGAAGAGGTAACACTTGAAATAGCAGGTTGAGCATTAATGAAAGAGTTGTAATCAGATTCTTCCTTAGCTTTTTCTAAGATGCTTTGGAAAGTACAATAACATGATTCTAAATCAGAAATGTTATTTATTTTATCAATATCTTCCTTTAAATCAGAGAATAAAATAGAAGCAAATAGAAAATTAGTGAATGAAATTACTTTTAAATATCGTACAGCAAACCTAGCAAAAATAATAAAATTTTTTAACATATTTTTTACCCCTTTTTTTGAGGAAACAAGTTAATAAAATCTTTATTTAACTCAAACTTTTTTTTAATTTTTCAAAAGTGTTGGATTCAAAGTGAGGGAAAAAATACTGCTAATGTAAAGCAGCTTTACAACAAGTTGTAGTAAAAATTTTATTGCATAGTGGTGTTTCTTTTTGATAGTGTCATCAAAGTTTATATTTGGAATAAATATTATGACTAGTTTTTCTACATGTTTTTTTAAAAATATCTCCGAAATAGTCGGGTTAATAGATATCAAAATGGTTGAGCAAATAACTGATGAATTATTGGCCCTTCGAAATCGAAATGGTAGGCTCTTTTTTTTAGGTGTTGGCGGCAGTGCTGCAAACTGCAGCCATGCTGTAAATGATTTTCGCAAGCTTTGTGGGATCGAAACGTATACTCCTACTGATAATGTTTCTGAGATCACCGCTCGAACAAATGATGATGGGTGGTCCTCAACTTTTTCTGCATGGTTACAGGTAAGTCGCGCAAATGAAAACGATGCAGTTTTTATCTTATCAGTTGGTGGCGGAAATAGGGAGAACAATGTAAGTCCTAATTTGATTTCTGCGTTAGATGAAAGTAAAAAAAGAGGGCTGACTATCTTAGGGATCGTAGGTAGAAATGGTGGTTATACAAAACAGATTGGCGACTTTGTTTTGACAATTCCGATGGTAGATCCAGAATACGTAACAGCCCATGCTGAATCTTTTCAATCACTTGTTTTGCATTGCATTGCTTTTCATCCAAAATTGAAGTGTTGTGCATCTAAGTGGGAAAGCTTAATACAAGTAACCGCGGCTAAATGAACAAAGCAGTCTTTTTAGATAGAGATGGCGTAATTAATGACACGATTATAATTAATAACAAGAGTTACCCACCTAATTCTTTACATGAGTTGGTCATTTTTAAAGAAGTCTATCCTGCCCTTGAGTTACTTAAAAAGGCTGGTTTTATTTTAATCATAGTTACAAACCAACCTGATGTAGGCAGGAAAACTCAAGATTTAAATGTTGTGGAAGCCATACATAGTTACATCAGAGACTTACTTCCTCTAGATGACATTTATGCATGCTATGATGAGTACAGCTCCGATTACAAACCAAAGCCTGGAATGCTTATCCGTGCAGCTAGCAAATACCAGATTGACTTGTCTCAAAGTTATATGGTTGGAGATAGGTGGAGAGATGTAGGAGCTGGAAAGGCTGCAAAGTGTTGTACAATTTTTATTGAGCGAAACTATTCCGAGCAGCTTAGAGAAATCCCAGATCACACTTGCTTCAATTTATTAGAAGCTGCCTCGTTTATTTTAAGCCAGAGAAACCCTTAGGAGATTATTTATGCAATTCTTTCAAGACTTAAATATCAAGATTTTTGCCGATGGTGCTGATTTAAATAGTATTCAAAAGTTGAGTTGTAAATCTTGGATACAAGGCTTTACAACTAACCCAACTCTTATGAGGCAATCTGGAGTTATAGATTATGAAACTTTTGCAAAAAAAGCGTTAGCAATAGTGGATAACAAGCCAATTTCATTTGAAGTATTTGCAGATGAATTTGAAGAAATGGAAGAGCAGGCTCATGAGATTGCATCTTGGGGCTCAAATATTTATGTAAAAATTCCTATTACAAATACAAAAGGGATTTCTTCTGTTCCTTTAATTAAAAAGCTATCTAATGCTGGTATTCAAGTAAATGTAACTGCTGTTTTTACTCAAAAACAAGTAGATGAAGTAGTTGAAAATATTTGTGAAAGCGTGCCTTCTATTTTGTCAATTTTTGCTGGTCGCATAGCCGATACAGGAAGAGATCCTAGACGATATGTCGAAGAAGCAATAAAAAAATCTAAAAATAAGAAAATAGAAGTTTTATGGGCAAGTCCAAGAGAAATATTAAATTTAGTTCAAGCAAATGAGATTGGGTGCCACATTATTACTCTTACAGATAGTTTACTAAAAAAAGCTCTACTAATAGGTAAGCCATTGGAACAGTATTCTCAGGAAACTGTTCAAATGTTTTATAACGATGCAAAGGATTCGGAATACTCTATTGCATCTAAATGTAAAGTCGTTCTATAAACTCATAATTCAAAAAAAGGATATACCATGAAAAAAATTTTAATTACAGGTGGTGCAGGTTACGTTGGTACTGTCTTAACTAACCAATTATTAAAAAAAGGTTATTCCATCGTTGTTTATGATGCATTATTTTATGGATGCAAATTGCAAGAACACCCTTCTTTAAAAATTATTCAAGCGGACATAAGAAATACGGAAGCTTTTGAAACAGCTGTGACAGGCATTGACACAGTAATTCACCTAGCTTGCATTTCTAATGATCCAAGCTTTCATTTAAATGAAGGTCTAAGTAAATCCATCAATTATGATTGTTTTGAAGACTTGGTAGTTGCAGCAAAAAAACAGGGTGTGAAGCGATTTATTAACGTTTCATCAAGTTCAGTTTATGGAGTTTCTTCTGAACTTAACGTAACTGAAGAGCATCCATTGTTACCTTTAACTTTGTATAACAAGTTTAAAGGTATGTGCGAGCCCCTTCTTTTTAAGCATCAGTCTGAAGACTTTGTCTGTGTAAATATTAGGCCAGCCACAATCTGCGGTTATAGTCCCCGCATGCGGCTAGACCTTTCTGTAAATATATTAACTTGTAGTGCAATCAATAATGGTAAAATTACAGTTTTTGGAGGGGAACAGCTGCGTCCCAATTTACATATTAATGACATGTGCGATTTATATGAGTTAATGATTGAGCTTCCAAGCGAAAAAATTGCGGGAGAAACGTTCAATGTGGGATATCAAAATTTAAGCATTAAGGACATAGCAGAGATTGTAAAAAACATTGTTATGAAGGAGTTTCCAGAAAATGGTGATGTAACAGTGGAAACAACTCATTCAGATGACAAGAGGTCATATCACATTTGTTCTGAAAAAATTAAAAACAAGATTGGATTTGAAGCTAAAAGAACAATTGAGGATGCAGTAAAAGATATCTGCCACGCCTTTAAGAAAGGCCTTTTACCAAATAGTATGGATGATGTCCATTACTACAATGTTAAAACCCTTAAAGAAAAGGCTATTTGTTAATGAAGCAGGATCAATCTGTTGTTGTAACTGGAGGGGCTGGCTTTATTGGCAGCCACATGGTAGATCTCTTATTAAGTGAGGGCTATAAAGTACGGGTAATTGATGATCTAAGTTCGGGAAGAAGTTTGAATTTAGAACATCATAAAAATAACCCGAATCTAACTCTAGAAGAAAAAGACATCAGAAGCATTTTACCAAGTAGCTCCTTGTTTAAAGGAGCTACTTATGTGTTTCATTTTGCAGGTATTGGAGATATTGTTCCGTCTATAGAAAGGCCTTCAGACTACTTTGATATAAATGTTCAAGGGACTGTGAAAGTTTTAGAAGCTTCAAGGTTTGCTGGGGTGAAAAAGTTGGTTTATGCAGCGTCTTCCTCATGTTATGGACTTGCTGATGTGCCTACTGACGAAAAGGCACCTATTGACACTAAGTATCCTTATGCACTGAGCAAGTACTTAGGAGAGTGCACTTGTTTCCATTGGCAAAAAGTGTATAAATTGCCGGTAAATTCTATTCGCATTTTTAATGCATATGGGTTGAGGTCCCGTACCTCCGGTGCGTACGGTGCTGTTATAGGAGTTTTTCTGAAACAAAAACTGGAAAATAAACCTTTTACTGTAGTTGGTGACGGAAATCAAAAAAGGGATTTTGTATATGCCTCTGATGTTGCCAGAGCTTTTTATCTTACTGCTACAACAGCAAAAACTGGAGAAATTTACAATGTTGGAGGAGGTAATCCTCAGTCTGTAAATCATTTAGTTGAGCTTTTACAAGGCGAAGTGGTCTATTTGCCTAAAAGGCCTGGTGAGCCTGATTGTACATGGGCAAACATCAGCAAAATCATGCTAGATTTGAACTGGAAGCCAATAATTACTTTTGAAGATGGTATTCATAAAATTCTTCAAAATATCGAATATTGGCGAGAAGCCCCACTGTGGGACATTAACTCAATTGCTGAGTCAACAAAACTATGGTTTAACCATTTATCACAGGAACGTTAAACAATGACGATAGAAGCTGTGCAAAATATTTTCAAATACCGAACTAAAATAAAATCAGTAGAAGAACTGGCTAGTTTATTACCTCCAAGGCCTCGTGAAAAAAAAGTAATAATGTGTCATGGAGTTTTTGATATTGTTCATCCAGGTCACTTAAGACATTTAATTTATGCAAAGAGTAAGGGTGATATTTTAGTGGTAAGTCTTACGGCGGATAAACATATTGTTAAAGGCAATATTCGTCCCCATGTTCCTGAACAACTAAGATCAATCAATCTTGCAGCATTAGAAATAGTAGATTATGTGATTATTGATCAGGATCCCACTCCTTTGAACAATCTAAAAATCCTACAACCAGATTATTATGCAAAGGGATATGAGTATATTAATAATGGGCCTCATCCTAAGACACAAGAAGAGATTAAAGTTTTGGAAGAATACGGTGGAGAAACTGTTTTTTCACCTGGAGACTTTGTTTATTCATCCTCACATTTTATTGAAATGGCTCCTCCCAAAATTGGAGAGGACAAGTTAGCCATTTTAATGGACTCAGAAAAAATAACTTTTGATGATCTTAGAGATACAGTTAATAGTTTTTCCGAGACAGTGATTCATGTAGTAGGCGACACCATAGTAGACAGCTATACGGATTGCAGTATGATTGGAGGAATGACTAAAACTCCTACAATGAGTTTACGCATTGAAGGGAAACAGGATTATGTTGGTGGTGCAGCAATTGTAGCAAAACACATGAAATCAGCAGGTGCGGATGTTATTTTTTCCACCATTTTAGGAGATGATCAGAACAAAAATTTTGTTCTAAATGATTTAAAGAACTCCAATATTCAGTTACAGCCCATTGTTGACTCTTTACGATCGACAACTAATAAAAATGCCTTTGTTGTTGGAGATTATAGAGTTTTAAAAGTAGATACAGTTGACAACCGATCCATTTCAGAAAAAATACTAAAACAGTTAGTTGAGCAAATTTCTTCTAATAAAGCTGATGGAGTAGTTTTTAGTGACTTTAGGCATGGGATTTTTAATCGCAATACTATTCCTATCCTTACTGCAGCTATTCAGCCAAATGTTTATCGTGTGGCTGATAGCCAAGTAGCTAGTAGATGGGGCAATATTTTAGAATTTAAAGGTTTCGACCTTATTACTCCTAATGAAAAAGAAGCTCGATTTGCCTTAGCAGATCAAGATTCTGTAATTAGACAACTGGGCACAGATTTATTAAAAAAATCTCAGGCCAAGACATTGTTTTTAAAGTTAGGAGATCGAGGGTTAATAGCATTTAAACACTCCTCCGAAGTTGATTTTTTTATTGATAGTTTTGCTTTAAGACCAGTTGATCCAGTTGGTGCTGGAGATGCTCTTTTAGCCTATTCAACTCTTGCAATGATAAAAACAAGAAATGAAGTGATTGCCGCTATTTTAGGAAGCTTTGCAGCAGCCATTGAATGTGAATGCAACGGGAACATCCCAGTTTCAAGAAAAAATCTACTAGAATTTATTGATAAGGTAGAAAACCGGGTCCACTACCAAATAGGGTGTTAAAGTTTACATGAAAGTAATTGTTGTTGGTTTAGGTATTCAAGGAAAAAAGCGATTAGCAATAGCACGAAATGATTGTGTTGCAACAGTTGATCCCTATCAAACAGGAGCAAATTACCAGTCAATTTTTGATGTGCCTTTGTCCTCATATGATGCAGCTTTAGTCTGCACTCCTGATGAGTGTAAAATTGAGCTCTTAAAATACTTGCTACAAAATAAAAAGCATGTGCTAGTTGAAAAACCTTTGTTTGCTGCGTCTCAAAAAGAGCTAGAAGATTTGAGAAGTTTATCAATTTCTAATGGCATTACCTGCTATACAGCATACAATCATCGGTTTGAGCCTCACTTTATTAGAATGAAAAAACTTATTGAATCAAGAACGCTTGGCCGGATTTACAAATGTCGAATGTTTTATGGTAACGGCACTGCAAAAGAAGTTTATGAATCTGCTTGGCGAGATAAAGGCTTTGGTATAATAACAGATTTGGGTTCTCATCTTTTAGATACTTTTTTTTATTGGTTTGGAAACAAAAATACAGGCTTTACTTTGAAAGATAGTCATTCTTTTGAAAATAGAAGTCCCGACCATGCAGTAATGAGTTCAGATGGTGAAGTTATAGTCGATTTAGAAATGTCTTTCTTGAGTTGGCGGAATCATTTTACTTGCGATCTTTTTGCTGAAAATGGATCTGCTCACATTGAGTCACTTTGTAAATGGGGACCTTCCAAGTTTATCTTTAGAAAAAGAAAGCTACCTAGTGGACGGCCTGATGAGGAAGCTGTTACTTTAATCCAAGCGGATCCTACATGGGAAGCTGAATATAAACACTTCCTTTATCTTTGCGAAAAAAGTGAGTCGAATATAGACACTGATCTGCAAATTAATGAGATATTTCAAAACTTACAGAAAACTGCATTAGTTGGAGAAACATTATGATCATAGCATATGTGGGTATGACTCATCTTGGGGTGGTTTCCGCAGTAGGATCAGCTGAAAAAGGGTTTACAATTGTTTGTTTTGATGAAAGTGAACAAGTAATTAATAACTTAAAGAAATGTAATCCTCCTGTTGTAGAGCCTCAGCTTGCTGATTTACTTAAAAAAAACGCAGATAAATTAACATTTACATACCAATTAAATGATCTTCAAAAAGCTGACATTGTATATGTTGCTCCGGATATTCCGACAAACGAGCTAGGACAAAGTAATTTGTCTCCTATTCATAACTATATTGAACATATCTCTCCTCACTTAAAGCCTGATGCAATATTAGTTGTTTTAAGTCAGGTTCCTCCTGGCTTTACAGAAAAAGTTAACTGGAAAAAAGAAAATTTGTATTACCAGGTAGAAACATTAATTTTTGGACAAGCTATTAACAGAACGCTTTTTCCTGAAAGATTTATTATTGGAATGGCAAATCCAAAATCTCCTCTTCCTAAAAAGCTTTTAGACTTTTTGCAATCTTATGACTGCCCTATTTTGCCAATGCATTTTAAAAGCGCTGAACTTACTAAAATCGCTATCAACTTGTTTTTGATTTCCACTGTTTCAACAACCAATGTTATAGCAGAGCTTTGCGAAAAAATTAAGGCAGATTGGAGCGAGATTGCCCCTGCTTTGAAGTTAGATAAACGAATAGGTAAACATGCATATCTATCTCCAGGTTTGGGAATTTCAGGAGGTAATTTAGAAAGGGATATGACTACTTTTTGTTCTTTAGCAAGTCAGCATGGGACAGATTTTTCCGTAATTCAATCTTGGAAAAAAAATTCTCAATATAGATTAAATTGGGTATTGAAAAAACTTCATGAAGAAGTAATCCCTAAATTTGAAAACCCCAAACTAAGTATTTTAGGACTGGCATATAAAAAAAATACTTCTTCTATTAAAAACTCTCCTGCAGTCAAATTGATTTCACACTTAAAAGATTTTCATATTTCTTGTTTTGATCCCATAGTTAAATCGATTCCTGAAAAGTTTTCAAAGATCAAGTTTTTCAATTCCCTTAACGACACCTATTCTAACGCTGATGCATTAATTATTATGACTCCCTGGGATGAGTTCTCATATCTTTCCTTAAAAGATTTAGTGAAATCAAATGTTAAAGATATTGTGGATCCTTTCGGTGTCTTAAATCATGAAGAGTGCGCTCTTGCGGGACTAAACCATTATCAACTCGGTAAATAATATTTTAGAGGTAAAATGAATTCCTTAAATCATTTATTAAATCAAGAAAAAAAGCCAAATAGAATTGTCATACTTGGAGCTAATGGTTTTATTGGCAAAACGCTTTATTGCCTTTTAAAGCAAGAGAATCTAGAAGTTTTGCCGCTTGGAAGACAAGAATTAGATCTTACAAATGAAAGCTCTTCAGACAAACTTGTTTCTTTATTGAAAGAAACAGATTCAGTTGTTTTCTTATCCACAATTACACCTGATAAAGGAAATAATAATGAGACATTTGTTCAAAATATGCTTATGGCTAAAAATGTTTGCTATGCATTAGAAAAAGTAAAAGTTTCTCATCTTATTTATTTAAGCTCAGATACTGTATACCCACTTAATCATGGTATTATTTCAGAAACTAGTCCAGCTCATCCTGAAAATCTATTTGGGGCTATGCACCTTTCAAGAGAATATATGCTTAAAGGTTTAACATCTGTACCTTTGGCTATTCTTCGATCAACATTAGTTTATGGTTTTGAAGATACGCACAATTCATATGGACCTAATCGATTAAGGCGCATGGCCTTTAATGAAGGTAAGATTTCCTTATTTGGTCAAGGTGAAGAAAATAGAGATCATATTTTCATTGACGACCTTATTAAAATAATACGTCATGTTTTATTTCACAAAAGCACTGGTGTTCTTAACCTAGTAACAGGACAGTCCATATCGTACATGGAACTAGCAAAAAAAATAGCGTCATTTTTTGACTCTCCTATTGAAATTTCTTGTTCAGAAAGAAAAAATCCCATCACACATAGGCATTTTGATTCCTCTTCTATTTTTAAAGCATTTCCAACTTTTAAATTTACCTCGCTTGATGAAGGCTTAAAAAGTACTTATGAGAAAGAGTTAAATAGTAGATGCACTTTATCGTGTCCCTAATTTTTTAAATAAAAAGGATTGAAATTATGAAAAAAAAATATGTTGTTTTAGGTGGAGGGGGTTCATTTGGAATCCATACTAGTAAATATTTACTTGAGCAAGCAAATACAGAAAAAGTAATTGCCATTGGCCGTAATATGCCTAAACCTGAGCCATTTACTTTAAAAGTAGGTGATGGAGATCCTAGGTATTCATATCATGCTTATCACATAACACATGAGCTAGATCTTCTATTAGAACTTTTAGATCGTGAGCAGCCAGATATAATTATTAATTATGCAGCGCAAGGAGAAGGAGCTGTTTCTTGGAAAAATTCATGGCGTTTTTTCGAAACTAATTCAATGGCTCTAGCTAGGTTGACTGAAGAGCTAATGAAACGAGATTATCTAAAAAGATTTATTCAGATTGGTACTTCTGAGCTTTATGGTTCAGTAAAAACCGCCACTAAAGAAGATGCACCAATAAAGCCAACTAGTCCTTATGCTGCTTCAAAAGCTGCATTTGATTTACACTTAATTTCCATCCATAATATTTTAAACTTCCCTATGAATATTATTCGTCCTTCAAATGCGTATTGCCCAGGACAACTGCTGCATAGGGTTATTCCGAAGGCTGTAGTTTGTGGACTAACAGGTAAAAAGCTGCCACTACATGGTGGTGGACGAGCTGAAAAATCATTTATTCATGCTCGTGATCTTGCCCGAGCAATTCATATGGTAAGTGAAGAAGCTCCTTTAGGAAAAGTATATAATGTGGGTCCCAAAGAGCCAACTTCCATACGAAGAGTTGTAGAAACTGTAGCTGAAGTAATGAATATCCCATTTGAAGACCTTTGCGAAGTTACAGATGATCGTTTGGGGCAAGATTCTAGATATTGGTTGGACTCAACTGCTATTAAAAATGATTTGGGTTGGGAGCCTCAAATTACTTTAAGAGATGGAATTACAGAGATGGTTAATTGGGGAAAAGAGTACATTGACCAGCTTGCTGATTGGCCATTAGAATATACAATGCGTGCATAAAATAATTGAGGGGAAAGACATGAAAGTACAAGAAATAAAAAATGCTATTTCAACATTCGAATCTTTAATGGAGCATCTTCCAAAAATTAAAGAACTTCACAATCCAACAAGTAAGGTTTATCCCCTCATTAGCCTAGTTGCAAAAAATGAGGCGATGCGGCTTTTTTCGGATGATTCCACTGAGTTAAAGCCATTTCAGCCTTTCGGAAATCTCGCATTTCCTTATTTTAAAATGGGTGCGATCGACTCCGTAAATTTATTTGCTTTAGATGAACTTATTATGTTTAGTTTTTATTGGATTAATCGTAGTAGGTATAGTCGGGTTCTTGACATTGGTGCAAATATTGGACTTCACTCAATCATTATGAATTTTTGTGGCTTTCAAGTAAGAGCTTTTGAACCTGATCCTTTCCACTTTGAGCAACTTAAAAAAAACTTAGAGTTAAATCATTGTCAAAATGTCACTTCAATTAAAGCAGCAGTTTCAACAGAAAACACTAATGCTGAGTTTGTGCGCGTTTTAGGCAATACAACTTCCAGTCATATCAAAGGTGACAAAAACCCGTATGGAGAGCTGGAAACTTTTCAAGTAGAACTTCTCAATTTTAATGAGTTAATAAAAGATGCTGATCTAGTAAAAATGGATGTTGAGGGACACGAAAAAAATATCATCTTATCAACTGAAAAAAGCGATTGGTCAACTGTTGATGCAATTTTAGAAGTTGGGTCAGATAATAATGCTCTCCACATTTTCAACCATTTACAGAAGATTGGAGTGAATGCCTTTGCTCAGAAAAAAGGATGGCAAAAAGTTTGCTCACTTGATGATATGCCAGCAAGCCATCGTGATGGGTCACTGTTTATTTCACTTAAAACAACAATGCCTTGGGAATAAAAAGTGGCTTACAAAGACTTTATAGAACCAGTTCATACCAGTACTAAAAGAGACTATTTGAAAAGAGTGATTGACTATCCAAAAGCTAAAGCATCTCAAATTGCTAAACAATTCGGTAAAGATTACTGGGATGGCGATCGCAAGTTTGGTTATGGCGGGTATTTCTATGATGGTAGATGGAAACCCGTTGCTAAGGCAATTGCTGAGCACTACGACTTGAAATCGGGTGACAAAGTGCTAGATATTGGGTGTGGCAAAGGATTTCTTTTATTTGATCTTTTAGAGGCAGTTCCTGGTCTTCAAGTGTGTGGGGTAGATATTTCTTCTTATGCAATTGAAAATGCCAAAGAAGAAGTTAAACCCTATCTTTCTGTTGGTAATGCAACTCATCTCCCTTTTAAGGATAACTCTTTTGACTTAGTGCTTTCTATTAATACGCTTCATAATTTAAGAACGTATAATTTAGAAAAAGGGCTTAAAGAATTAGAAAGAGTAAAAAAGAAAAATAGTTACATTGTCATGGACTCTTTCAGAAATGAAAATGAAAGAGTCAATCTTCTTTACTGGCAAGTTACTTGCGAATGTTTTTACTCAATAGAAGAATGGGAATGGTGGTTCAAATTATGCAACTACACCGGTGATTATTCATTTATTTACTTTGAATAATTAGTTTTTTTCTCCCTCCAAACTTTTCATATTTTTTTATTAAAATATATATAAAAAAAATTTGATAAAAAAATATTTTGTTGCTAGCTTCGTTCCTCATTTTTTTATTCATGATTAGGTTTTTCTTTAACAAAAAACTTTGGGAGAGGAGGAATGTTTAAATACATGTTTACTGAATTTAGATCTTATTTTTTTTCTTTGATAATTTTGAATTTTTTTTGTTCATTTCAAATGTCAAAAGCAGAGGCTAAAACAACTATTTTTATCACAGGTGGAGCTGGATTTATTGGAAGCAATTTTTTACAGTACATGTTTGATAAATATGATGACTATCACTTTACTATTCTCGATTCATTGACTTATGCGGGGTCATTGAAGAACATTTCTGAAAATATTAAATGTTCGAATCGATTTGAATTTATTAAAGGCTCAATTGAAGATGAAGAGCTTGTTAATAGAATTATGAGTCAGTCTGACTTTGTGGTGCATTTTGCCGCTGAAAGTGATGTAACTCGTAGCATTCATGATGATCATATTTTTTTAAAAACGAATGTATTAGGAACAAGGTGCTTGATGTCATCGCTAATTAAGCATCGAGATAAAGTAAAACGTTTTATTCATATCTCTAGTTCAGAGGTATATGGCACAGCCTATACAGTACCAATGGCAGAATCTCATTCTCTAAACCCAAGATCTCCTTATGCAGCATCCAAAGTGGGAGCCGATCGCCTTGTCTATAGTTATTATTGCACTTATGATGCTCCTGTAGTCACTTTTCGCTCATTCAATAACTATGGAGAAAGCCAAAATGAAGAAAAAATGATTCCTCATTTTATTATTTCAGCACTTAAAGGAATACCTATTACTATCGAGGGAACAGGCCATCAAAAAAGAGATTGGGTTCATACGATAGATTTTGCACGAGCTATCGACCGAGCTTTACACATTGAAGACTTTGAAAAGATAAAAGGAAAAGTTATTAATATTGGAACTTCAGTAGCTACTTCCGTTATCGAAGTCGCTTACTTTATTTTAGACTATTTGGGATTGTCAAGGCAGCAGTATTTGCAATACATAGCTGATCGACCTGGACAAGTTGACTTACATATTGCGGATATTCAGTTAGCAGAAGAACTCCTTAATTGGTCACCAGAAATTGATCTCCAAGAGGGGATAATTTCCACAATCAAATACTATCAAACACTCTACAATTAGAAATACTTATGAAACCACTCATCATTTTATTTTTAATAATATTCACTACTTTAGATGCTTCTTCTTTTGAAGAGCGCTGTCATCAACTACCCCCTTCGTGGATTACTGAGACAGTAGAAAATGATCTACGCTTTTTCACTACGAATAAAATTTCACAAAGAGCTTTGAATATTACTTATGAGAAAGTGAATTCTTATCCCTATCCTGTTAATCGTTATCTACATCGATTTCGCATTGTAAATAACAAAGTGTATGGGTTTGGAGAGTTTTTTTGCCCACTGATGGCTTCAATTCTTAAAAATCTTGTTGAATATTCTTTAAATATTGAAAAACCATTGCCACCAGCGTTAGATGTTATTTTTTGTTTAATAGACGGCATTCCGCTACCTTGGGATCCTGCTGATTATTGGATAGTAGAAGATCAAAAAGACCAAGCTCCAATTCTATGCGCATGGAAGAGGAAAACAGCTCCCTATGTAATTCCGGTTCCACAACGCCATGCCATGCTTAGTTGCCATCAAGAGTTTGAGGAAGTTTATGCGGGTATTTCTTATTATCCCTGGGAAAGGAAACAGAACAAGCTTTTTTGGAAGGGTGGAACATCTGATATAGATTTAAAAATATATGAAAATTTTCCACCAGAAGTAGTCTTTCAAAAATATACAAAATGTTCTCGTTTTATTATTTGCCAACTTGCGCATTTATATCCTGAATTAATTACTGCAGGCTTTAATTCTGTTGGACCTCGAATTGAGCATTTTCTACGTGACTTTCGTGCTCTAGGATCTTCTATTCAAAAACATATTCAGTATAAATATCAAATTCTTATTGATGGATTTGGAGGGATGGGATCTGGAGGAAATGGTTATGAATGGAGACTTCTATCAAACTGTCTAACTTTTAAACAAGAGTCACCAAATATTACATGGTTTGAAAAAGGATTAAAGCCGTATGCGCACTTTATTCCTGTTCAAAATGACTTATTAGATTTAATGGAAAAATTAGAGTGGGCAATGTTACATGAAATGGAGTGTCAACAAATCTCTAAGAATGCAACGGATTTTGCAAATAACTATTTAAAATTAGAAGACCGCTACTATTATCTAAACTACCTATTTCACGAATATGCAAAATGTCAAACTTTTACCGAAAAAGAGTTAACAAAAGACATTCTCAAAAACTCTAATTGGACTTGTATACAATAATAATCAATGAAAGAGGCTAAATTATGATAAGAAATTTATTTTACATGGGATTAATTTTTGCAACCCTGCACCTTTTTGCGAATCAAGAAAAAAAAATTTGGTATGCCCCAAATGGCTTTCAAGCATATGGTGAAGAGGAAATTCAAGCTGTAGTAGATTGCTTAAACGATGGCTGGCTTGCTGGATTCGGGGAAAAAACGAAAGAGTTTGAAAGAAAAATTGCTAAATTATTTGGAAAGAAATATGCACTTTTTGTGAATTCAGGATCTTCAGCAAATCTGATTGCTCTTTCAGTACTAGGTGTTGGACCTGGAGATGAAGTGATTACCCCAGCATGTACTTTTGCAACGAGTGTAGCCCCTATTATTCAGGTAGGAGCGATTCCTGTTTTTTGTGATTCCCCAATTGGAAAGTATGTTCCAGAAGTCAAAGATATTGTGAAGCTCATCACGCCTCGAACAAAGTGTATTCTTATTCCTGACCTTATTGGTAATAAACCTGATTGGGCTAAATTAAGGCAATATACGGACCTTCCTCTTATAGAAGACTCTTGCGATACAATTACATTTACAGAAGAAACAGATATTAGCACAACCAGCTTCTATGCAAGCCATATTATTACCGCATGTGGTTCTGGAGGGATGGTTATGTTTAATGATGAAGATCTTTATAAAAAAGCTATAATGTACCGGGATTGGGGAAGAATTGGAAATAATAAAGAAGATCCGGAAGAAAGGTTCAATTTTGAAATCGATGGTATAAAATATGACTTTAAGTTTCTTTATGAAGTTAAGGGATTTAATTTTAAAAGTTCAGAAGTTAACGCAGCATTTGGACTAGCTCAGCTAAAAAAACTTGATAAGTTTAAGAAAAAAAGAAGAGAAAACTTTGAAAGATTTCTAAAAAACTTAGAAGGCACAAGTTTTATTCTCCCTGATGATTCTCAACAATCAGATTGGTTAGCCATACCTCTAATGACAAAAAATCGTTTGGACTTGCTCTATTTTTTAGAAAGTCATGGAATACAAACTCGAGTCCTATTTTCTGGAAACATAACTAGGCATCCTGCGTATCGTGAATATCTTCAACCACTTGAAAATGCTGATCGTATCATGGCCGAAGGATTTTTATTAGGAACACACCAGGGTATGACGATAGAAGACGTTGACTATATTTGCGATTTATTAAAAGAGTGGGAATCAGAAAAGAACATTAAATAGGGAAAAATGAAAAAGTCTTATTCAGTAATTTATATTGCTTTCTTAATTCTCATAAGCTGGGTAGTAAATGCGGAAAGCGCAACTTTCCTTGTCTTTGGTGGAAAAAGTGGGTGGTTTGGAAATGAAACCATCAAAATTGTTGAAAGAGAGGGGCATATAGCAATATGTGCTCACTCTAGACTTGAAAATCGAGAAGAAATAATTGAAGAATTAAGTGAGGTTCGACCAGATTTTATTATTAATGCAGCGGGGATAACAGGGCGTCCAAATATTGACTGGTGTGAAGATCATAAAGAAGAAACAATTTGTGCCAACGTATTAGGTTGTCTCAATCTTATTGATATTGCATGGAGACAAGGAATTCATGTTACGAATTTTGGAACTGGATGTTTTTATGATTTTGATGAGGATCATCCAATGGGGTCAGGAAAAGGGTTTAAAGAGGAAGACGAACCGAATCATTTTTCTTCTTTTTATAGTAGAACGAAAGTTTATTTAGAAAAAATTATGCTTAATTACCCAAATGTTTTGAACTTAAGATTCAGAATGCCTGTTTCCTTTGATTATCATCCAAGAAATTTCATTGTAAAAATTTCTCGTTATAAAAAAGTTATAAATATTCCTAACTCTCTTTCAGTCCTTGAAGATCTTTTACCAATTGCTGTAGATATGACACTGAAGAGGAAAAAAGGAAATTATAATTTTACAAATCCTGGAGCTATTAGTCATAATGATGTGCTTGAATTATATAAGCTCTATGTTGATCCGGATTTTACTTATAGTAATTTCAGTGCAAAAGAACAGGGACTTATTTTGAAAGCAGGAAGATCTAACTGTGAACTTGATGTAAGTAAACTTTTAAAAGACTACCCAAATATTCCACATATACGCGATTCGATCATCAAAGCATTACAAGAAATGCACCGGTTAAAGCTATCTAAAAGCTCAAATTAGGAACTTAGCGAAAAACCCTTCTTGTTCAATTATTCTAAAAAGGTCCGGTAAAAGAAGAATCGGGTATATCCAAAGGCCCTTGAGCCTTTTGTTCTAGCAAATCTTTTGTTAAAGAGTTTAAATGAGTTTTTTTATTCATCATTTTTAATACTGTCAAAGCAATATCTTTGCTTGTAGGATAGTAGTGATTAGATAAAACCCAGCTTGTTGGGCAAGGATGATCTGGGTAAGTAACTCTGATAGGTGGTTTTTTTAAATAATCAAAGGCTTCTTCTGTAATGACAGATAAAACTTCAGAGGAAAAGCCACATGTTTTCCAATCTGGATCAACTACAATGACATGGCCAGTTTTTTTTACTGATTGCAAAATAGTCTCTTTATCAAGAGGAATCAGAGTTTGTAAATCAATAAGCTCAATAGAGATATTTTCTTTTTCTAGAAGCTTTATTGCTTTCCAACTTTCTAAAGTCATGTGAGAGTTGCTAACGATAGTTATATCATTTCCCTTTGAGACAAGATTTGCTTTTCCTAAAGGTACTCGATAAACTTTTTCAGGGACTTCTCCATGTACTGAATGAAGCCACCGGTGCTCTAGAAATACTACGGGATTATTGTCTTCAATAGCTGAAATTAACAGTCCCTTTGCATTGTAGCATGTAGAGGGAGTTACCACTTTAAGACCAGGAATATGAGAAAAGATACTTTGCAGTGATTGAGAATGTTGTGGGCCTTGTCCCCATCCCCTTCCCATAAAAAGTCTAAATACAATGGGCACATTATTTTGCCCGCCAAACATATAGTGCCACTTTGCACTGTTATTAATTAGTTGGTCCAGTCCTAGTAAAAAGAAATCAACCCTTTGATGTGTCATTATTGGCCTAAGTCCCATAATGGCTGAGCCTGTCACTATCCCTGTCATGGCATTTTCTGAAATGGGCATATCTAGTACCCTGTCCTTACCATGTTTTTCTTGGAGCCCTAGAGTTGTTCCAAAAAGTCCTTTAGGATCTGGAGCCCCAAGTCCAATGATATAAACATTGGGATCAAGAGTCATTAGCTGGTCTTGTGCTTCTAAAATAGCTTGGCTAAATTTTATTTCTCTTTTAGGCATAAACTGTTGCGCTTTCATTGGGGTTAAAAATGGGAAAAGGGCTTGATTCAGCAAATTGAAAAGCCTCTTCAATCTCTAATTTAATTTCTTGTCTAAATCGATTAAGTTGATCTTCCGTAAGACTATTATTTTTTAATAACTTTTCTGTATAAAGTTTTAATGGACACTGTTGGTACCAAAATTTTTCTTCTGCTTCTGGTCTATATCCCTTAGGATCTACAAAAGGCCCACAATGTTCCCGGTATCGATATGTACTAAACTCTACATAACAAGGGGCAGCTTTTTCTTTAATGTATTCAACGGCCTTGCCAGCTACTTGATAAACTTGTTCAAGGTCATTTCCTGATCCTGTGAAAGTTTCAATTCCATGTGCTTTGGCAATTGCTTCTCTATCTCTTTTAGGCGACTGCCTAACTGACATAGGAGAATAAACAGAGTATAGGTTGTTTTCGCAGACAAATAGTAGGGAAAGGCTTCGTAATGACGCAAAGTTTAAGCACTCAGCCCATACGCCTTCTTCTGTAGCTCCCTCACCAAAGAAAATAACAGTAAGGTTTGTCTTTTTTTTAAGCTGCTCAGCAAAGGCTACTCCAACACCAACAGGAAGGCTTCCTCCTACAATAGGAGTTGTTCCGACAATTCCTTGTTCTAAGTCAATTAAATGCATTGAGCCACCTTTTCCTGAAGAGCATCCAGTAGACTTTCCATAAATTTCAGCCAGCATTTTTTTAAGGCTCCCCCCCTTTGCAAGGTAATGCGCGTGAGCTCTGTGGTTACTAATTAAATAATCAGTTTTTGAAACGTGGTGTAAAACGCCCACAGGAATGGCTTCTTGTCCAATACTCAAATGAACAGGGCAACGCATTTGTTGCTGTGAGTAACGCTCGCCAATGGCTTCTTCTACCATTCTGATACGAAGCATTTCATAGTAAAGCTTTAAAGATAATTTTTCAGTTACTTGATTCATGGATTACCTTATGTATTTTTATGCCTGCGAAGCTTATACATATTTTGATCAGCCGCAAGCTCTTGTTCCAGTTCCCTTGTATCCCATTTATCTGATACTACGCTAAAGTTTCTTCCACGGACATTTTTACAAGGGGTTGTGATTAAATAGGTGCAACATTTAATGACATCGTCCATATCTGTGCATTCATTGTTTTCTAGTCGTTGTACTGTTCTTTTATAGTTATCTCCAGCAGCTCTCTTTCCTAGTCGTAAAGTAGGTTCATGGATCTTTGTTTTAACAACTCCTGGCCCAACAATCACAAACCTCGTATCTGGAATTTCTGCATCTAAAAGCTCGCACATTTTGATCAATGCTATTTTAGATAATGTATAGCTTGAGTAATGCAAGACTGCATTATTAGTGCCACCACCTGCAAAAAATAGAACGCAAGGTTCTTGTTTTGTTGATAAGTTTCGATAAGGCAGTAATTGATGAAGAATACGAAGTTGTTGTAACAGATTTATTTGTATGCTTTTTTCCCATTCATCAAAATCAAGGTCTTTGAAATCTCCAATAGGTTCTAAATGCCCTGGCGCGATGATTAAAGCGTCCCAAAAAGAACACTGATGAACTAAATTTTCACAGGCATTTTGAATAGAATTTTTATCTAAAAGATCACAATGAACTAATCGCACGTTAAAATTAGTTTCTAGACTTTCTACAGCCTTTGAGTAGGTTCTATAGGTTCCAAAAACTTCCCACCCATTTTCACTCCAATCTTTTGCTAGAGCTGTTCCAATATCGCTAGATGCTGAGATAACTATGGCTTTCATATTTTACAAAAGAGAAGGAGTAAGATTTTTATATTCATTCATAACGCTTTCAAGTTCTTCACCTGGCAGCTTGGGATCTAAGTCTTCTAATCCTTTTCCAAACTTTAACATAGGAACGATTCGATGTGTTTCATCAACAGCAAGATGACAGATAAAAGGTCCCTTTTTCTTAAAAAGCAATGGTAGCTCTTTTTGGAGTTGATCATGGTTTTGTAGTGAGTAAAACGGAAGATGAAATGTTTCTGCCAGTTTTTGGTAGTCTGGAAATGAAAGGCCACTATCTTCGTCAACAGCAACATAGTTAGCTTTTAGCCATATTTCAATTGTTTGCTTTACTGTGGCATGCCCTTTATTTTCAAAAATAAAGATTTTAATCGGTAAATTATATCTTTTGACTGTTGCCAGTTCTTGCAAACACATCATTAATCCCCCATCTCCAATCAAACATGTAATCTCTTTTCCAGTAGACAATGCAGCACCAATACTTGCAGGTAGAGAATATCCCATCGGAGTATGGTTCCATGCTGAAAAAATCTTTTGTCCAGGTTTTGTTTCAAATGCTTGCATCATCCAGCAAATATTTGCCCCAGTGTCTGTAACAATAATGTCGTTTTCACGAGAAATTTTTGAAAGTTCTTTAACAAAAACATAAGGATTAAGCCTTCCTTTTTTTTCATAATCTTGTTGAGAACAGATAGGATATCGTTTTTTCCAATCTTGAATTTTTTCTCTCCAAGATAAAAAGTGATCCACACAGCTAGCTTTGTATAATAAGTCACAATGTAAGAAAAAATCTTTTAAGTTAGCGAGTATTGGAAGATCTAAAAGAAAAGTGTCTTCTTTGAATTTATTTAGTTCTTCTGGATCGATGTCAATCATGACTTTTTTAGCAAGTGGTGCAAAAAGGTTTTGCTTGCCTCCGGTTATCATCTGAGAAAGTCTGGTTCCAATTGCGATAACAAGGTCAGAAGATTGTGCTGCGAAATTTCCTGCCCTAGGACCGCAAACACCTACTCCTCCCATGTTTAATGGATGTTCATAGGGAATTAAATCAGTAGCTCCCCATGTGAGAAGGATAGGAAGGTTAAAATATTCAGCAAACTTAATGATCTCTTTTTCTACTTTAGCACAATGTACTCCAGCTCCAACTATTAGCACTGGCCTTTTTGCATCGCTTATCATTGTAAAAAGTTTTTCTACTAAAAGACCGTTTATTTTTGGCAAAGTAGGTTCAGGTGTATATGGATGCAGTCTATTAGGTTCGACTTCTTCCCTTTGTAAATCATCGGGAATATCTAATACAACTGGGCCTGGTCTTCCTTCTTTGGCAATAAAAATGGCCTTTTCCAATTCATAACGAATCATGGAAGGGTCAGTGACTAATTTTACATACTTAGTTACACTTTCAAAAACAGAAGATATGTCTGTTTCTTGAAAACCTCGTTGTCTTAATTTTTTGTTGGGTCTTAAACGAAATCTTGCAACCTGACCAGTAATGCAAATCATGGGGATAGAGTCGAAGTGAGCATTGCAGATGCTTGTTAGTAAATTCGTAGCACCAGGACCACTTGTTGTCATGGCAAGACCTAGGTTTCCTCCAGCTCGTGAGTAGCCATCTGCTGCAGCTGCTCCAAATTCTTCATGCTGAACACAGATATGCTTCATAGATGGATGTTTACTAGTAGAGTCTGCTAAATGGAGAACAGCACCACCTGTTACTAGAAAGTTATGCTTAATACCTTGCTTTGCTAAAAAATCTACAACATAATCTGATAGTTTCATCGCATCCCTTAAAAAAATAAGTTGAGAGGTTACACTATCATAATTTTTTCTTTAACAAAACAGGTAAAAAAGCTTTCCGAATAAATTTTTATTAAATGACAATAGGCCTTTTTCGAAGCTTAAAATGGGTGTAGAGACTTTAAGGTTTTAGAGACATTTTCTAGGGAGTGATAAGCTTTATAGCTTTCATGCATTTTTAATAATTTTTTTTGTGTATTTCTACTATGAAAAAGAGTTCGAATGTGATTTAAAAGATTGTTTTTTTCCCAATCTATAATCAGCTCATTTAAATTGAATCTTTTCAATTCATGTGCAAGCCAAGAACCATTTTTTACTACTGGCATTTTTTTTGCTAAAATTGCTTCTACAAATATTCCTGAAGTACTATGCGAGTAAGTTGTGGGATCATATGGTAAAAGTATAATATCTGAGGTATTCATCCACTTTTCATATTCATTTCTAGATAGTTCTGTCGGAATATAAATAATATTAGTTGAGTTACTTTCAAATTGATGTTTTGCACTATTTGCAAGGACAAGCGCGCATTGACTACTCACTAGCTCTTTAATAATTTTTCTAATCTCATTAATCCCTTTTTCTTTTCGTATAGAGCCTCCAGGCCACCATAGATATAATGAATTATTTTTTTCATGAGCCTTTTGAGTGCTCATGGCTGCATGAGGTATGGGAATTACATTGATTTTCTTTTGAAAAATATGGATAAATTCATTTGCTAAAAGTTCACTATCCGTTAATAACTTTACCTTGTTCTTTCCTAAAAAAAAATTGTACCATCGAAACAAGCTTCGAAATAAACCAATTTTTTTCTTATTTGGTAAATAGCGATACAGTAACCACAGTTCTATATTGTGTCTATAAAGTGAAGAAGCGATCAAAATAGCAAGTAAATGGAACAGTGAAAAATGTTCTAAAAAAATAATGCTATTTTTTTTAGAAGCCTTTTTAAAAATCTTAACGTAGACGGGAATGTTTTTAAAAAAAATAGAAAGCTTTGTCTTTAATGTTTTTTCTTTCTTCCAATAGTCATGAGGCAGGTTTTTTCTCCAGTTAGGGGGCAGATCTTTGACTTGTGTGCTGCGTGGTACATATCCAATGAAGTTCCAGCCAATTTGACTTACTGCTTGGTCTATGGAAAGATTGTACTGGAAAACATGACCTACCTCATCTTCTAACATAGGCATAATTGAGTAAAAACTTATTTTTTTATTCATTAACATGTTTCAAAGCTTAGTTAATGTGGGACTTTTTAAGGCTTTACTTAAGGGAACCTTTTTAGAGGACTGCAAGTTCCAGAGATAAGCATAAAAACCCTTCTTTTCAATTAGTGCTTCATGAGTTCCTTTTTCAACTAATTGCCCTTTATCGATGACTAAAATTTCATCTGAATGAGTAATGGTAGAAAGCCTATGTGCTACAATAATAATTGTTCTTTGGTGTTGATTTCGTTCAATAGTCTCTTGAATAAGCTTTTCTGAATGGCTGTCCAGGTTGCTTGTAGCTTCATCTAGAATTAAAATTTTAGGATCTCTAATTAATGCTCTTGCTAAGGCAATTCGTTGTTTCTCACCGCCTGATAGGCGATATCCTTTTTCTCCTAAAATAGTTTTATAGCCTTTAGATAGTTTAGAAATAAAATCATGGGCTCCAGCTTCTTTCGCGGCTTTTTCTATTTGACTTTGAGTCACATTCTCAGATCCAAAACAAATATTTTCTTCTACAGTATCATGAAAGATAAAAACATCTTGGCTAACAACTCCTAATTGATCTCTCCAACTTTTAATATCAAAAGAAGATAGGTCTTTTCCATCAATAGCTATCTGCCCTTTAGTTGGTCGATAAAGGCCTAGTAATAAGTCAATAATGGTTGATTTTCCGGCACCTGAAGCGCCAACAAGAGCAATTGTTTTTCCTTTTGTTAAAGTATAGGAAAAATCAGTAATAGCTGGCTTTTTTTGGGTTGGATAGACGATCTCGATATTTTGATAATCTATTGATTTAGTAAAACATGGAATTTTTTCAGCTTTTTCGACTTCTTGATAGGGATCTTGTTCTGAAAGAATTTCTGAAAACCTTGAAATGGTTCCATAATTTCCTGCGATACTTCCAATAGAACGAAATATTAACTGAACTTTAGTAGCTGTACGATGGGAAAGACCTAAAAAAGTTAATAGTAACGGTAATACTGATTCTTTCTGCCCCCCGACTAAAAAAGCCCCAAAGACTAAGATTATTCCAATGATTAAAACACTTATTGTTTCGTTATATGAGACTAAAATTCCATTCCAATGAGCTAGCCTTCTTTGTGCTTTAGCACTACTTTTCAAAAGATGTGTAATTTTCTTCATAAAGCTTTTTTGTTTATTAAAAATATGAAGAACTCTGATTCCATTAATGCTTTGTACTATTTCATTACTAAAATTTACGGAGTGCTGCGTGAATTCTTGAGATGTTTTTGCAATTTTTTTAAAAAACCCCCGTTGGATTCCTCCAAAAAAAATAAAAAGCAAAAAGGTAAGAATAGTCAGCTTAAAGGAGAGAACTGTCATGATGACAGAACTGCCAAAAATCATTAAAACAGATACTAATAGTATATTGAAGTGTTCTAAAAGGGCCTGGATGCATGCTGTAGGGCTTTTTATATATTCTACTAAATCTCCTGCTCGATATTGATGTACTTTTGAAAATGAAAAAGAGAAAATTTTTCTACTGATATTAAGCTGCATTTCAGATTGAATTTTTGTGATTAATACTGCTGTTACATATTGTGCGACCCATGTTCCTATGCTTCTTAATATTTGAAATCCTACTGCTGCCAATATGAATATGATAAAAAGTTCATGAATAGAAAAGGATTGAATCCAATCAGATAGATGGAAAAACTTTATCAAGGAATTTTCTTTTAAAAATTCAGTAGAATTTTGATTCATTATAGATAAGGAAAGAAAAAGAAAACCGAAAGATCCTCCTTCTAAAAAAGCGGCAATTAAATTTGAGAAAAATACCTTAAGGTACAGGCCGATATGTTGAAATTTTTCGCCTAAAATTAAAGAAAAAATAATTGAGTTATTTTTTTTAGAAAAAAGTTTCATGAATGTAAATAATTTTTTGCCAGATTTTGCATTATGAAACTATATGGGTCAATGTTATTTGATGAAGGTTGATGATAAGGATAAGATGTAATCTGGGGACTGCTCTTTTCTTAAAAAAAAGCAGTTAGGATTAGGAGGGGACCAAAGGGAAGCATCCAATGTTTTTTGCTGGATGACTATTGAAGGTGTATCATAAGCCCAAGCTATATGTACAGGTAAGCTGTCTGAGCAAATCAATAGTTTTGCTTTTGCAATAAGTGCGAAAAATTCATTAATGAGAAGCTGATCAACAAGATTGTAACAGTTTTTTGCATGCGGTATAATTTTAGCAACTCTTTGACTTTCTCTTTTTCCCTTTCCTGTAAAAAGAAATGAGGCATTTTTGAACTGGAGTTTGTTAACCAACTCTATCCAATAATTTTCAGGCCACTCTTTCATTGGATTACCGCTACAAGAATGTAAGACTATGTAATTATCACCCAAAAAAGATGATGATGTCTTGTTTTTTATTTTTATTAAAATATCGTCTTGTAAGGGTTTTAATAAAGGTTTTGCCTTAAAAAAAGGCTTTTTAAGATTCAGCAGTTTTAGTAAATCCATGTGATATTCAAGAATAAAGCGGTCACTTAAGTGCCAATTTAAATCTGAAGTGAATAAAAAACCAAGTCCGGCACTATTATAGCCTAAACGAATGGGAACATTTCCTTTCCATAAAACATAACTTGTATTTGGAAAAAATGGGTAGAAATCAATAGACAGGTCATAATTTATCCGTTGTATTTCCTTAATTGTTTTTCTTCTGATGAAAAAGTGCCTTTTCATTTTTTTTATTAAAGAAATAGAAGCACGATTTAGTTTCCAGTGATCTAAAAAATGAATCCATTTTATGCCAGGATGCTCAGAGAATATTTCTTTTGCCCAACTTCCAATCAGTATACCTAAATCTGCGTTTGGAAATTGGGATTTTAATATAGGGATTATGGCGGAAAAAATTATTGCATCTCCAAGGTGTGCAATATTGCTAATTAAAATTCTTTTAGGATGAACAGTTGAAGTGCTTTTCCTTTTGCTAAAGAACTTGTAACCAATTGAATCGACAATCTTAAGCGGTATTTTTAACAGAGGATTTTGGATTAAATAATGAATTTTTTTCATGTAAGACGCTCATAAATTGCGTTTACTTTTGCATAATATTCAAAATAGACAAAAAAATCTTTAAACTATATGTTTTCAAAACAAAAAATTTTTACTTTAATATGGATGTGTTTAAGTAATACTTTATGACAATTTATCTAATTACTGCTTATGATTTTAACCATGGAATTAATTCTAGAACAAAGCAACCTTTAGATGATCGATTTTTAAAAAGTAATAGAAATTATCAATATTATCTTATTGATGAGGGTGTTCCAGATATTTTACGCAGTAAATCTGTTCTCTTTGAAAAGAAAATTGACCCTCAGTTGGCTATTGCAGGAAAAAAACATTTTGGTGAATGGGCATTTTTACTTGCGGAAGCAAAGCATAGTTTTTGCAAGTATCCATTTTTTATGGTTTCTTCAAGATTTTATCAGAAAAATAATTGGATTTATTCTGATCTCAATAAAGAATGGGATACCCTTTTTCAGTACCTAGAAAGGTATGGCTGGGGTTTTTTGCCTAGTTATGATAGGCCTCTTAGGTGGATTGACTTGAAGTGGAAAAATAAAATTGGCAAGCCTTATTTATTTTTTCCTTTTACAGAAAAAACTTTTCACTTGCTACAAGATCTTTATCAAGTGCAAATTCCGGATCAATATACAGCAACATCTGACCTTTTTTGTAATTATATTGGTTTTCATAGTAGGGAACACCTTCTTTCTTATGTCAACTTTTATCAACCATTAGTCG
>PFAC01000044.1:40720-52629 GCA_002773835.1 Chlamydiae bacterium CG10_big_fil_rev_8_21_14_0_10_35_9
TACCTTTATTCTTGAGCTATTTTCTCATCTCTTCTTTTATAAAACTGAAAAGCCATTTTTTACATTGCATTATGATGGTTATTACGAAGTAAATGAAAGCAAAAAGACGATGAGCCGTATTAAAAAATTTCCCTTAACTCTTTCTACTAAAGCAAATAGATTCTTTGATTGGCAATGGAGAAAGGTAAAAACAGATGGAGTTTTAGCTCCCCTTTTTTTTAATCTCGGAAAAATAAAAAGAAAATATTTATCTAAAAAATGAAAACACTCAACACAAAAAAGAATGGTGAAATTCTATTGTCAGTAGTAATGACAAATTATAACCATGGACACTATTTAAATGAGCGAATTCCTTCAATTTTATCCCAGCTTCCTTTAAGTAGTGAATTTATTATTGTTGATGATGCTTCAACAGACAATAGTGTTTCTATTATCCAAAAATTCGTAGAAGGTGATTCTAGAATAAATTTTATAAGAAACAAAAAAAATTTAGGTGTAGTTTTTTCAGCTAATATAGCTTTTAAAGCTGCTCAAGGAAAATATGTTACATCTCTTGCCGCAGATGATAAGATTTTACCAGGTTTTATCGATAAAACACTTCAAGTTTTACTAGACCATCCTGATATTGCAATTTGTTGTTCTGATTGTGGGTTATGTTTTGAGGGATTTTCAGATAAAGATCCAAATGCGATTGAAACAACTAAGCTTTTAAAAACATCTGAATCCCTTCATGTTTTTTCACCTAAAAAACTTCCGAAAATATTTCGAACTACAAATTTTTGGATACCAGGTCATACTTCTATCATTAAAATGAGTGCTATTAAAAAACATGGCTATCTCAATAAAAATCTGGAGTCTCTTTGTGATTGGTTTCTTTTTCATTCCATTGCTTTAGAGGAAGGTGTTGCCTATATTCCCCAAACACTTGCAATATGGCGCCAACATAATTACAACAACAATTTTAGTTCTACTGTGCAAAATGATAAGAAAAGAAAAAAAAGTATGTATTTGCAGCTTTTTAAAATTTTATCGGAAAAAAAGAATCGAAAAATACGGAGTCAATTTCGAAAAGCTACCATCCTTCAATTTTATGTTAAACAGCTTTTTTTTACTTTAATATGGCAACCTAAACAGTGGGATATTATTGCCACAGTTTTAATAAAAGTGTTTCGTAGAAGGCTTAGAAGATATTTAGCTTTAGAAAAAAACTAAGCAGCAGTTTTATTAGATATATTGTTCTAGAATAAAGTGTTTTGTAAAAAGTCACTTTTTAAAAAACCTTATTAAGGAAATTTATAATTTTTCTTTTTCTTTTTTTTCTAATTGACTAAGTTTTTCCGAAAATTTTAAAGGTGCACAAATGCAGAGAAAAGCGTTAATTTTATTGATTTTATCTTTTAATTTCACATTTGGTTTAGGTTCTAAAGTTTATGATTGTTTTCTTTTTCTAGATGAATTTGAAATTTTGGATATTCGTCTAAATGAATTATCTGATGTTGTTGATAAATTTGTACTAGTTGAAAGTGTAGAAACATTTCGAGGAAACTATAAGCCTTTAAATTTTTTGAACAATCAAGACAGATATGCGCAATTTGCGGATAAGATTATTCATATAGTTGTTGAATCCTTTTCTACAGATAATCCTTGGGAAAGAGAGTTTTTTCAAAGGAATCAAATAATGCGAGGACTTTCCCAATGTACTGACAAAGATGTTATTCTAATTTCAGATGTAGATGAAATTATTGAGCATAATGGGGTAGCTTCTATTCAAGCTGCTTTACAGCTGAAGCGAAATAAATATGTTGGAGTAGCTCATAGATATCATTCGAATTTTTTAAATAGCGTACCTGGCAATTTTTGGCGAGGCACAGTAGCCACTACTTATGCACTATTAAAAAGATATTCTCCTCAGATTATGCGCAATATTAAAGACCATGTTCCTAAAGTTGCTCAGGGTTGGCATTTTACTTGGCAAGGAGGCTTAGAACATGATCTTTATAAACTAGCTTCTTACTCGCATGCAGAATCAGATACTGAAGAAGGGCGTGAGCAGAAAAGAAAAAATGCAGAAGAAAGACATCTTTGCTCTGTTATTCCAGTAGATGAAACTTTTCCTAAGTATGTGCAGGAAAATCAAGAATATTTTGAGTCGATAGGGTTTTTGTTGCCGCTACCTACTCAAAAAAATGAGCTATAGAATTTATTCCTATACGTTTTTTAACTGATTCATCTTAAGTAAGGGATAAGCTTGGATGATTTCTTGAATACCATCATCCAGGCTAACATCTGGTCTCCAGCCTAAGGACTCAAGCTTGTCGTTGCTAACAATGTAGTCCCTTTTATCTGGATCTTCTCCGATAGGGGCGCTATGAATATATAAGCCTGGAATATATTCTTTAATTTTTTCACAAAGTTCGCGCTTACTTAAATTAGCTGAGGATAAGCCGACATTGAATGCCTCGCCTTTCATCTTGTTAAAGTTTTCTATCCCAAACAGAAAAGCTTTAGCAACATCTTTAACATGGATATAGTTCCTTTTGAAGTGTTCTTCAAAGAGAACAACAAACCGATCTTGACAAGCCCTAAAAGTAAAATCATTAACAAGTAAATCTATGCGCATTCTTGGAGAGACTCCAAAGACTGTAGCAAGACGGAATGCTATGGCTCTTCTGGTGGCTAGCAGCTCATCTTCGCTCTGCACTTTTAGTTTTCCATAAAGTGATATAGGTTTTAAAGGAGACTGTTCTGTGCAGAAAATGCCTTTTTCTCCAATGCCATAGCCACTATTTGTATTGGGGTAAAGAATACGTTGATCTATTGATGTATTATCAATAATAAGCTTAATAGCATCATAATTGATGAGTTTTGCCAAGTGAGGTACTTTTGCACATGCTGGAGCTCCAACTATGGCAGCTAAAGGAATGATGATATCAGCTTTTGTTAAGGATTTTTTCATTAAGTTTTCATCTAAGACATCACCTTCAATAAATTTAAAATCAGGATTTTGAAAGCAATGCAAAAGAGAAGACTGTTTAAATGAGAGGTTGTCTACAACAGTTACGTGATATCCTTTTTCTAAAAGAATAGGGGTAAGTACAGAGCCGATATATCCTGCTCCTCCGGTTATAAGAACTTTTTCTTTCATGTTGTTACCAAGGGTTTTAAAAATTTTTGCGCTTGCATGTAAGATTCTTCAGTACCTATATCAATAAAGTCTTCTGGAGAGATGTAAGCAAACATTTTATGTTTAATTAGATGAGGAAATGCATCATGTTCTAAGGAAAAACTTTTCTGAAAGGGAAGAGATAGAAAAACTTCTTTATTGATGCAGTATATTCCCCCATTTATTAATGAACTGTTGTTGGATTTTTCTTTAAAGCTAAGAATCCTCTTTTCAGAAGAAATTTCTATAGACCCAAAACGAGAAGAGTCTTCAGCTTTTAAACAAGCAATGGTTATGTCAGCACTATTTTTTTGATGAAAGTCAAAAAAAGAAGAAAGGCATATGTTAAAATAACTGTCCCCATTCATAACAAAAACAGTAGAAGAGTTGGTTTGTTCTAAAGCATGAAAAGTAGCCCCACCCGTTCCTAGTGGCGTGTCTTCTAAAGAAAAAACACATTCAAACGGATAAGATTTAGATGCAATATACTGTTGGATCATGGATCCTTTGTATCCAATGGAAAAAATAACTCTCTTGACCAAGGAAGAGTGGCTAAGTCGCTGCAATAAAATTTCGAGGAAGGGCGTTCCATTTATCGGAGCTAATGCTTTAGGCAAGTCAGGGACCTTGCTTTTAAGTCTAGTTCCCAATCCACCAGCTAAAATGATGCAATCCATAATTAATCTTTCATGTAAATGATTGAGCTTCCAGCATTTTCCAATTTGAAATCGACTTCCAAAAATTTGGAAAGAGCTTTTCGAACATTTTGTCTTTTATCAGGACTTACAAAAAAAGCTAAGAAGCCACCACTACCTGCGCCGCATAACTTGCCACCATAAACTCCCGCTTTTCTTGCTAATTCATAGGCCAGGTCAATTGTAGGATTAGAAATCTTAGAAGACAGTTTCTTTTTTAATTCCCATCCATGGTGTAAAAGATCCCCTAATTCTTTCATAAACGCTTCATCAGAAGATTTAGAAATAATATCTTCTGCTGCATAGACCATTTCTTTCATTTTCTGCAGGTAAATATCGTTAGAAAGGGTTTTGGTGTTGTCTATTTGTTCTTTGACAACTTCTGAAGCAAATCGAGTTAGACCTGTATAAAACACTAAAAGGTGGTCCTCAAAAAGTTTAAGCTTTTTAGAAGAGATAATAACAGGTCTTGCTTGAATATGATTTTTAGTAAATTCCAAAATGTTCAGGCCGCCAAAAGCTGCATGAAATTGATCTTGAGAGCCCACATTTTCTTGAATGAGTTTTTGTTCTACAAAACATGCTTCTTCAGCAAGTTTTTGTTTAGAAATGTTTTTTCCTTTAAGGGCGTATAAGGCATTTAAAAATCCAACAGTAAAAGAAGAAGAAGATCCCAAACCTGTTTTGGCTGGCAGGTCAGAAAAAATATGAATGTCTAAACTTTCGTCAATGCCATGATGCTTTAAGCATTCTCTAACACTTGGATGAGCAATTTCTGAGGAGTGTTTTACAAGTTCAGTTTTAGAATAACCAAGTCGGATTTTATGATCGAAAAAATCGCTAAGTGTATTGATACTGATGTAAGTATACTTATTAATAGTTGTTCCTAAAACAGCACCTTTTTTTCTTAAGTAATATTCAGGATAGTCAGTCCCTCCTCCAAAAAAACTAATTCTTACCGGTGTTCTTGATATGATCATCATAAAATATTTCCTAATAATGAAAGGATCGGTCAACTTATCAAAAAAATTCTTTTTTTCAAAACTTGCATAACATTTTTTTCAAAGTTATATTCCTTTTCTTTTTCACTGGAGCAACAAGATGCATTGCAGAGTATGTGATCACAAAGACTTTGACTTTGTGGTAGATTTAGGGAATCAGCCATGGGGTAATCACTTTTTACAAAAAGAAGAAATCGGCAAGGAGCCTTTTTACCCTTTGCGTGTCATTTATTGTCGACATTGCCAAACAGCTCAACTTGACTATACCGTAAAAAAAGAAGTAATGTTTTCAGATCATACGTATCTTTCAGGAGTCACAAACTCTTTAAAAAAACATTTTGATGAGATAGCTAAAAGTGTAGATGAGCGTTTTTTTAAGAATCAAAAACGCAAAAGGGCTTTGGATATTGGATCTAATGATGGAACTCAACTGCAAAGTTACAAAGATTTAGGCTATGAAGTCATAGGTGTTGAATCATCTAAGCACACCGCTGAAATAGCTAATCAAAAGGGTATCAAGACATATAATGTATTTTTTAACTTAAAAACAGCTGAAGAAATCAATCAATATTATGATGTGATTAATGCCGCAGGTGTTTTTTTCCACTTAGAAGAACTGCACTCAGTCACTGAAGCTATTAAGCGTTTTTTAAAAAAAGACGGCGTTTTTGTTGTGCAGTTTATATATATGAAAGGCATCATGGAAAATATTGCATTTGATCAGATTTATCATGAGCATTTGCTTTATTATACCCTAAAAACACTCAATACTCTTTTAAAGAGACATGGACTCGAGCTTTTTGACGCTGAGCTCATGTCTATTCATGGAGGCTCCATTATGGGATATGTATCACATAAAGGAGCAAAGCAAAAAACAGACAGGCTACAGAACTTAATTAGAAAAGAAGAGATTGATAAGACTAATGATCTAAGTACTTATTTAAAATTTGCCAAAAATATTGAGGAACTAAAGCAAAAAAACCTGGCATTTTTACATAAATGTAAGGAGCAAAATAAAAAAGTATTTGGCATGGGAGCTCCTGTAAAAGGTAATACTCTGCTTAACTACTTTAAAATTGGATCTAACTTGTTAGATTGTTTAGTAGAAAAAAATGAGCTACGAAAAAACCTTTACAGCCCGGGCATGCACCTTCCTATATACATTGAAAAAGAGTTAACCTCCCCTCCTGACGTTTATTATGTCCTTGCCTGGAACTTTAGAGCAGAAATATTAAAGAACAACCAACACCTGATTAATAAAGGTGTCGAATTTTACTTTCCCATTAACTTAGAGGTGTAAATGAAAGTATTTGTTACGGGAGCTAATGGATTTTTAGGAAAATTTTTGACACACAGCCTAAAGAAAAAAGGCTATGATGTTCATGGGATTTCTTCAAAAGACTGCGATTTGACGAAAACAGAGGATCTTTTTTCTATTACAGAATCCTATGATCAAATCTTTCATTTAGCTGCTTGGACTCAAGCGGGAGATTTTTGTCTTTATCATCCAGCTGAGCAGTGGGTAATTAACCAAAAAATCAATACACATGTTTTAGATTGGTGGCATGAGAGGCAACCTCAGGCTAAGCTTATCTGTATGGGAACTAGCTGCTCTTATGATCCCAAAATGCCTCTTACTGAAAAGAACTATATGCAAGGAGAGCCGATAGACTCTTTGTATACATATGCTATGACAAAAAGGATGTTATTATGTGGCCTTAAAGCTATGCAAAAACAATATGGCCACAACTACCTATATGTAATCCCCTCTACATTATATGGGCCTTCCTATCATTTAGATGGAAGGCAGATGCACTTTATTTTTGATCTGATTCGTAAAGTAATAAGAGGTCATTTATATAATGAACCAGTAGTCTTGTGGGGAGATGGAGAGCAGAAAAGAGAAATTATTCATGTTGAAGATTTCGTGGCAATCCTCATAAATCTATCTCAAAGTATTTCTAATGATGAGGTAAATATTGGGTCAGGAAAAGATTATAGCATACGAGAATTTGCTGGTAAGATCTGTCAGCATGTAGGATTTAACTTTGAGAAAATCCAGTTTGATACTACTAAATATGTTGGAGCACGCTCTAAAATATTATCAGTTGAGAAGTTAACTAATTTATATAAGAACATTCCTATGAAGCCAATTGATCAAGGACTAAAAGAGGTCATTGACTGGTTTATAACTAATAAAGAAACATTACTATCATGAAATCGGATGTCCTAATTATTGGGGCTGGTATTGTTGGCCTTGCTACAGCTTATCAGATACTAAACAAGAACCCTGGTTTAACTGTACATATACTAGATAAAGAGTGTAAAGCTGCTTTACACCAAACTTCTAGAAATAGTGGAGTTATTCACTCAGGGATTTATTACAAACCCGGCTCTCTTAAAGCGAAAAACTGTCTTGAGGGGAAGAAAGCAATTCTTTCATTTTGTGAGCAAAAAAATATTCCCTTTAGAAAAGTTGGCAAGATCATTGTCGCGACGCAAAAAAATGAACTACCTCTTCTTGAAGATCTATATCAAAGAGGAGTAGCCAACGGCCTTTCTATAGAGAAAATTGGCCCTGAAAAAATAAAAGAAATAGAACCTCACGCACATGCTTTAGAAGCAATATGGGTGCCTGAATGTTCTATTGTTAGTTATGCAAAGATTGCGAGCAACCTTTGTGAGGATTTAAAAGAAAAGGACGCAGAATTTTTCTTTAATAGCAAGGTTGTATCAATTACTCATGATAATGACTTAGTTAGAGTTGTTACGCACAAAGAAGAATTTACTACTAAGCAATTGATTAATTGTGCGGGGTTATATTCAGATAGTTTAGTTCCCAAAAAATTCCGTAAAGACTTTCAAATCATTCCCTTTAGAGGTGAATATTTTGAACTGGAGTCTAGTCGAAAAAACTTAGTTAAAGGGTTAATCTATCCAGTAAAAGATCCTAGATTTCCTTTTTTAGGTGTTCATTTAACTAGAATGATTAATGGAAAAGTAGAAGCAGGACCAAATGCTGTCTTGGCTATGGCAAGAGAAGCTTATAAGAAAACCGATTTTAACTTGAATGAGTTTATCCAAACGCTTTCTTTTCCGGGGTTTTGGAAAATGGCCTTTAATTATTGGAACATTGGCCTATATGAAATGTACCGATCGTTTTCTAAGCAAGCCTTTGTTAAAGACTTGCAAAAGCTGATCCCCGAGATTACTAAAAATGATCTTGTTCCTGCAAAATCAGGAATAAGAGCTCAAGTAGTATTAAAAAGTGGACAGTTGCCAGACGATTTTATTTTCATAAATGAAAAAAATATTTTGCACGTTGTTAATGCCCCTTCACCAGCAGCCACTGCTTCATTTGCCATTGGAAAGCACTTAGCCAATTTAGTTTTCCCATGAACAAATCTTTGCCATTACTAAATGAAAAAGTTACAAAATGCGAACTTTGTCCTCGATTGGTAAAATATCGAGAGTCAGTAGAGCCTAGAAAAGCATTTAGAGACCAAACTTATTGGAAAAAACCTGTTCCGGGTTTTGGGGATCCAAAGGCACAACTATTAATTATTGGTCTTGCCCCTTCTGCACATGGTGGAAATCGTACGGGAAGAATATTTACAGGAGATCTATCAGGAGATTTTTTATTTAAGGCGCTTTATCAAGAAGGTTTTGCCAATCAAGCCCTATCTAGAGACAAAAATGATGGCTTGGAACTAATGAACGCTTATATAACAGCTGCTGTTAAGTGTGCACCTCCTAATAATAAGCCTACAGCTTTAGAAAAAAGGACCTGTTTCCAATATTTAACCCAAGAAATGAGATTGCTTTCTAATGTAAAAGCTATACTTACATTAGGAAGATTTGCATTTGAAGCTTATTTGGACTTCTTGAAAAGTGTAGGTCAAAATGTAAAAGGACTTACCTTTGAGCATGGAAAAAAATATCATTTCGAAAATGCCCCTTTTCTTTTTTGTGCCTATCACCCAAGCCCACAAAATACTAATACTGGAAAATTGACAATGCAACAGTTCTGTGCTGTTTTAAGGGGCTTAAACGCCTTTTTAAGAAAGTGATTGACGGCATATTGACCAAATCACTAATGTAGAAGAGCAGTTTTTATTAATTAAAATTATGAGGTTAATATGTTTAAAAAAGCTCTACTTACTCTTTGTGCTTTCAGTTTTTTAGCTGCTTTTAACAGCTATGCCGATGAATGTGACAAAGATGTTGCGAAAAACGATGAACCGACTACTGTAGAGCAACCTACAACACCAGACGGTGAAGAGTAGGTCGTATTTCTCCCAGTGTTCTAGCGCTGGGAGATCTTTTTTCAAATAGATCTTCCAAGAATTTTCTTACATCATTAAGATAAGGCCTCTTAAAAAGAGAGGCAAAATGAAGTCAGCATTAGTTACAGGCATTACAGGACAAGACGGCTCTTATTTAGCAGAGCTTCTTTTAGAAAAAGGTTATGTAGTCCACGGTCTAATTAGAAGAACCTCCTCCCCAAATTTTGAACGAATTCAACACATTAAAAGTCACCCTAGCCTTTTTTTACATGAAGGAGACTTAACAGACTCAACAAGTATAAAAAAGGTAATGGAAGTTGCAAGGCCTGATGAAATATATAACTTGGCAGCTATGAGCCATGTGAAAACATCTTTTAAGATGCCCGAATATTCAGGAGATGTAAATGGCTTGGGGGTTTTAAGACTTTTGGAAGCAATCTATGCTATTAACCCTAAAGCAAGATTTTATCAGGCGTCAACATCTGAACTTTATGGAAAAGTTCAAACTATTCCTCAAAATGAAATGACTCCTTTCTATCCCAGGTCCCCTTATGGAGTCAGCAAACTATATGCTTATTGGGCTGTAGTGAATTTTAGAGAGGCTTACGGACTATATGCTTGTAATGGAATCTTATTTAACCATGAAAGCCCTAGAAGAGGAGAAAACTTTGTTTCTAAAAAAATCACACTTGCTGTGGCAAAGATTGCAAAAGGTCAGCAAGACAAGCTTGTTCTAGGAAATCTTGGAGCTAAAAGAGATTGGGGATTTGCTAAAGATTATGTGGAAGGGATGTGGTTAATGTTGCAGCAAGACGTGCCAGAGGACTTTGTCTTGGCAACTGGAAAAACTACCACTGTCAGAGAATTTGTAGAACTTTCTTTTAAAGAAGTTGGGATAGACGTTACTTGGCAAGGAAAAGGTCTCGAAGAAAAAGGGATAGATAAAAAAACAAATAAAGTTCTAGTAGAGGTGTCTCCTGAGTTTTTTAGGCCTTCTGAAGTAGATTTATTAATTGGTGATCCGCAAAAAGCCAAAGAAAAACTAGGCTGGGAGGCCAAAACAGACTTACAAGAATTAGTTAAGCTAATGATTGCAGAGGATATTAAACATGCTCAAGAGATGCAGTTTGCTTAATGAGTATTTGTATTGATGCAAGAATGCTGCATTCTGCAGGCATTGGAACGTACCTGAAAAATATTATACCAAGACTGCAGAAAGCTTTTAAAATTACAGTTTTTCTAAAAAAAGAAGACAGTAGGACAATACCTTACTCTACTAAGATTATTGAAAAACATTTCAATGCTTCTATTTATTCAATAAAAGAACAAATATTTTTTTTTTCGAAAGTTCCCCAATGCGATATATTTTTTTCTCCTCATTTTAATGTTCCCTTTTTACCTGTTCGAGCTAAGAAAAAAGTTGTAACAATTCATGATGTCTATCATTTAGCTCATTTGAATACATTAAGTTTTCAAGAAAAACTGTATGCACAATTGATGTATAAAAGAGCGGCGCATTCTTCAGATCAAGTAATTACTGACTCAGTTTTTTCTTTAAAGGAGCTTTTAAAATATACAAAGGTGCCTAAGAAAAAAGTAACAGTAATTTCTTGCGCAGTAGACGTAGATTTGTTTAAGCCGGCAACTGATATATTGCTAAAGCAAGTTATTCAAGGCTATAAAATAGACTTTCCCTTTTTTTTATATGTGGGAAATCAAAAGCCACATAAGAACTTAAAAAATTTAATTTTAGCCTTTCAAAAACAGGATCTAGATCATCACTTAGTTATTTTAGGAAATAAGAAAAATCTAAAAAACGCCTTTTCTTGTGAGACAGTAATCCAGGATAAATTTAAGCACAAAATTCATGTAATAGAAGGGGTAAAAGATCATGAGCTGCCTGTATTTTATCAACTGGCAACAGCGTTGGTGTTTCCTTCCTTTTATGAGGGTTTTGGCCTTCCGGTATTAGAAGCTATGGCAGTTGGATGTCCTGTTATTGCATCTAAAGCGGCTAGTATTCCAGAAGTGGGAGGAGAGGCTGCTATGTATTTTGATCCACATGATCCCAATGAACTATCTACCAAGTTAAAAATCTTATCTTTCAACAAAGATTTGCAAAAAAACCTTATTGATAAAGGGAAAAAACAAATACAAAACTTCTCATGGGAAAAAGCTGCTAAGGAACATATTAAACTTTTTGAAGGGTTATTATCATGAAGCTTGCGCTAGTAAATGATTGGTTAATGTCGGGAGTAGGCGGATCAGAAAAAGTACTGCAAGCAATATGTGAAATTTTTAATCCTCCATTATTTACATTAGTATCTGACCCTAAAAATTTACAGGATACCTTCTTTGAAAAAGTAGAAATCCATAATTCTTTTGTACAAAAACTTCCCTTTTCCAAGAAAAAATACAGAAACTATCTTCCCTTTTTCCCCATGGCAATAGAGCAGTTTAATTTATCAACATACGACGTAGTTCTATCTTGTTCTCATTCTGTTGCAAAAGGGGTACTAACCAATTCAGAGCAGCTACATATTTGTTATTGTTATACTCCAATTAGATATGCTTGGGACCTGTACTATCAATACTTAAGAGAATCTAAGTTAGAAAGAGGGCTAAAAGCAAAGTTAGCGAAATTTTTTTTACATTACGTACGCATGTGGGATATCCAAAGCGCCTCTAGAGTGGATGAGTATGTTGCGATTTCTCATTTTATTGCTAAAAGAATACAAAAAATTTATGGAAAAACAGCGTCTGT
>PFAC01000034.1 GCA_002773835.1 Chlamydiae bacterium CG10_big_fil_rev_8_21_14_0_10_35_9
AAAGCATTGAAAAGCTGCAAGTAGAAAGACCTGAAATAATCATCCCCGTTGCCGTATTCCAAAAAACACTAAGTTCTCTTCAAGAAAACGAGCATATAACTTCAACTGAAGCTTCACAATTCCAATCAAGTATTCATACAGGCTCGACACTGGAAAGTTTTGAAAATGAAACAAGAGCATCAAAAAATGTACAAAATGCTATTTCACTGGTACACCATCACCTCGATCAAGACTCTAAAAACGCTGCTATATATTGGTTATGTCAGGCTAAAAAATATTTGGGAGAAGAAGAAGATTTAAGAAGTATGATTGACTTAGACAAGTTTTTTGCAACAATAGGAGAGGAGCTTACATCATTGTCCCCTTTTGAATTACAGGATGCTCCAGAAATTCTCCAAGCAATAGGCACTTCCGTTAAAAAATTAGAATTTGATGGTTTCGCAAGTTATTATCCCAGTACAACTGTTAAAATTGGGGAATGTTTACAACACGCTACCTCTATTGAAACAGTAAAGTTAGCGTCTATTTGGTCATCTAGATCTGATAGAATTAATAACTATACCTTACCTCCTATCGCTGAAGCCTTAAAAACAAATACTAGCATTAAAGTACTTGATTTAGCAGATACTAGAATTGGAGATGAAGGAGTTCTTCAACTGATAGAAGCTATTCAATCCAATCCCCATTCTAAAATTGAGATGTTAAATCTTTTTTGCTGTGGAATGACAAATCCAGTAGCTAAAAAACTTTTAGATTTTTTTAAAGAGAATGAACAAATAAAATTTATTAACCTTCAAATGAACAGAGGAGTTAGTGAGTCTATTATTAAGGACTTTAAAACCCTTGGTAGTGAAAGAATGAAAAAATAAAAACTCAGACTTTTCAACAACCAAATAGTGAAATTTATATTTTACTATTTGGCTTCTTACCCTTCTTAAAAACTGTATTCATAAAATAAAAATATAACAATTATTACTCACTTTAAAAAAAGTAGGGAAAATAGTTAAAATAGAAAAATAATATTTAAATTAATTATTTTAAATGTGCACAATCAATATTGATCAGTATAGTTCCATTTCTTTTTTAAACACAAATGCCACCTCTCTCATGTCAAGGGAACTGCAAAAAGCTAATGGATATACGCAAAAAAGAGAAGCAAAAGAAAAAATCTGCAAAAAAGTTGAAGAACTTTTTAAAAGCTATTTTCTTCCTAGATTTGGATCCGATGCAAATCTTATAGCTAAACATTGGGATGTAGTCTTTAAGCAAACCCTGGAAAATTCAGGGCATCAAAAAAAAGATTTAATCACGATATCTGTTGCTAACGAAGTTTTCTCTGCTCTGAATGATGTGATAGTAGAGGTAGATTCTGCTAACTTTGATCCTTTTGATAAAATGCCCCCAGGAAATTATCCTGAAATCAGAGATTTTTTTAGATATGTCTGCAGCCTTAGTAATGCATCTCAATCTCTTTTAACACCTGAACTTTTTGAATCTTTTTTTCATGAACAAAACCCACAAGTTATGCATGAAGCGCAGGAAGAGATTCAAAGAGTCCTACTCAGTATTTTCCAAGAAAAAGATTATTTGAGCGATTTCAAGATGGAACTACTCGTTAATCAAATGGTTAGTATTTTAAGCTTTTTAGAGCCTCAAAATAGTCGTAAGTTCGACATTCCAACCAAGATAAATGGCCATTGGCAAATGGTTCAATATCAAATTAAATTAATTGAGCTTACTCCAGATTGGGTAGGAACTTCGCTTGCTTACTCACTTATCCCTGATAAAAGTTCTCATGCAGACCCTATCATAGTCTTTAGAGGAACTCCCCCGAATCCTTCAGCGAAAGGATATTATTTTGCCCGGTTTACCGACTTGACGCCAGGGCTTTCTGTTGGTGAAGCTCTTTACATGTTTGCTAAAAAAAGGCTCGCAAAATGGATGTCCGAAATCAACAAGGAGTTTCCAAATAATAAAGTTAGAGCCATTGGCAACAGCCTTGGTGGTACTATGACCTACCATTATGCCAAAGATTACCCCGATAAAGTCATCATCTATGCAATAGATCCTCCAGGGTTACAGCAAAGAACTATTAGCCACTTAGTAAGAGGGAAGGTATTTGTTCACCCAAGTGACTGGATTAGTAAATTAGATTATCATCCAGTATCTGCGAAAATGTACAAAGTAATAACAGACACTCCAAGAGGTGCCTCTGATGCTCATGCAAAAGCGTACGGTTTTGAAAAAGCAATATACTTAAATGCTTCTCCTATTGGGGCTAATAATGCTTTCTACAAAAAAGTTTTTAGAGTCTTCCATGTCGTTTTTTCTATTCCGATATTTTTATTAAGTATTGGGTTTGGATTAGCTTTATATTACGTTATAAAAATACAGCAAGCTTACAATGGGTTGCATAATAGGCAGCCTATTGAAGTTCTAGCCATCGGGACGCGTTCCAAATAAGAAGGGAAAGTAAAAAAGTATAAAGAAAATTAAGGTAGGTATCACCGCTGCTAAAAAAAGCCTAACCGGTGATATCCCACTAGAGAAGTGCTTTTGTAAAATAACATATCCAGCAGGGTTAGGGGCATTAGCAATAACAGTAAGACCTCCGCCCGTAATTACCCCACTCATAATCGCATACTTAAAATCTGCTCCCCAATCAGGAATTAATGACGTAAGATAGGCAATAGCTGCATTATCATTAAAAGCCGTTAAAATAACGCCTAGGACCATTACAGCTGTGTGTCCTAACCTTTCCATTAAAGGAACTATCCACCACCCTTGCAAGCCCCCATGGATAATCAAACCCGCCAAGAAAAGCCCAACCAGTAATGGTCTTTTTATTCCATTAGCATATTGGTGTGGCCTAGTTGCTTTATGAAAACCTAAATACAAAAGATAGCTTCCAATAAAAACAGCAATATAGTGTGAGTTCAAAACAACCCAAACAATGAAAAAAATATGAGTAATAGTCACCCACATCGGAATAGATTTTTTGCTTGGTTCTTTTTTTTCTTCTTTTTCATACTCCTTCCTCGTTTTATCTAGGTCCTTAAGCTCTCTTTTGAACATTAACCAATACAGGAAATTGGCTAGAATTACCCCAATAACTGCTTTAATCCCAAATTCAGTTAACATAAAGTAAGAGCTCCACTGCCAACATCTTGCAATTACCAAAACAGGAGGAGCTGCAAAGTTAGTCAATATCCCACCTACTGAAATATTTACGAATAAAAGGCCTAACGTTGCATAAGATAACTTAGTAGAAGGTTTATACTCATAAAACTTACGAGAAAGCAAAGTAGCTGCCAAAGTCATGGCGCCGGCTTCTGTTATTAATGAACCAAGCAATGGACCTATAGTTAATATAGAAAACCACCAGGCAGTTAGAGTCCCACCAAAAAACTTTGAAAAAATTTTCAAAACCTTTTCTGATAAATCTACAATAGGCTTTGTAGCGGCAAGACTCATGATAACCACTACAAATAAAGGTTCAGTGAAATCGCGAGTATCTAGATATTCCAAAGATGTTTCCCATCCATAAAACCCTACCGTTATGAGAAAAAGAGGAATAATCCATAGAGCAAAAATAATTTCTACTTCCCCTAAAAAGTAAATTATTTCAGCTAAAAAGCTCACCTCAACTTTAGGGTCTTTGCCCATTTCTTTAATTTTTGCTCGATGCACTCTGTCTAACTTGTTGGCATAGTTGGTAATCCTATTAGCTGAAAGAGTATGGAAAATGGCGAGAATAAAAATAATGAGTGTTGCCAGATGATAATCAGTAAAGTTAAAAGCCTCAAGTTGCTGCACCATTGGCGACTTGATAACTTTACCTGGATCACATGGTGGTGCTTGTAAAAGATAAGACATGCCCATTTATTACCACTCCCCCTTCATCTGCAGAATAAGGAAAATGGAATTTTTGCCAAATCAATTCTTAAAGTTCTGCTAAAGCATCGGAAGTAATTGTGTGAATTCCCTTTTCTTGCAGTTCTTTCAATATAGGATCTAAATCTTCGTGTATCCCCTTACAAGCATCAAGTATGATATAAACATCATAACCAAGATTCTTGGCATCTATTGCGCTATATTTCACACAATAGTCAAGCGCAACGCCTGTAAAGTACAATGTATTTACTTTTAGCTCTTTAAGATACTCATCAAGACCTGTTTTTCTTTGTTGTGCATTATCAAAAAAAGCACTATAGCTATCAATGTCAGTGCCTACTCCTTTTTGAAAGACTCTTCGAATCTTACTTCTTCTAAGGCCTGTTACTAACTCAGCACCAAATGTATCTTGAATGCAGTGATCTGGCCATAGAGTTTGGTCTCCATGATCTAACTGGATTTTTTCAAATGGCTTTTTATTATGGGTACTTGCAAAACTTACATGGTGCTTGGGGTGCCAGTCTTGGCTTGCGAAGACATTATCAAACCTGTCCATTAAATTATTAATAACAGGAATTATCTCTTCTGCTTCTTTTACTCCTAAAGGACCTTCAGGCATAAAATCATTTTGCATATCTATTATTATTAAAGCGTTCATGGCTGTTTCATTTCTTGTATTAATTGAGTTTTGAAATCATTAAGAGTCTTTTCTAGCCCCAAAAAGTATGGTTCGGGATTTAAAAATCGAAGCATAGAAGGTTTAAGTTTTTTAAGCTCCTGCAATGTTTTTGTTCTTACGTCTTGCAGCTTAGGAGGTGTGTAGACACATTTACCTTTTCGATAAATAGGAATGAGCATGTCTTTATAGGTGTATTTATCATGAATAGTTTTAATCCGGTTTGGATCAAGAGGATGAATTAGCTTTGGTGTATCCTCAATTTTAAAATTCTCATCATATAAGGCATCTGCTACATAATGCTTACCATCAAAGTATCTCCGGACCTGTAATATTCCAGGATTTGTTGATTTTGCAGTTTGCTCAGATAGTTTACATTTATAGTCCCACTTTCCTTTTGCATTTTTTATAGCAGCTAACTTATATACCCCGTCTAAAGCAGGCTGATCTTTTGCTGTTACTAAATTGGTACCAACTCCCCAAATAGTAATTTGAGCATTTTGTTGTTTTAAGTCCTTTATAAGATGTTCATCTAACTCATTAGTTGCCATAATTTTTGTATCTTTAAAGCCAGCCTCATCCAAAAGTTTTCTTATTTCCGTACTTAAATAAGCTAAGTCCCCTGAGTCTAGCCTTACAGCTAAAAACTCAAAGTTTTCATCTTTTGATTTTTTTGCAACCTCAATTGCTTTTTTAACTCCTTCAATAGAGTTGTAGGTATCTACCAACATAACACAATTATGTGGCATGGCTTTAGCATACTTTTCAAATGCACTTTCTTCTTCTTCAAAAGCCATAACCCAGCTATGAGCATGAGTTCCTTTAATGGGGATGCCAAAAAGTTTACCAGCCAACACATTAGAACTTGCATGGCAGCCTCCAATATAGGCGGCTCTACTTGCTGATATGGCGCCATCTACCCCTTGCGCTCTTCTTACTCCAAACTCAACTACTTCATCACCATTAGCAGCAAGACAAACCCTAGCAGCTTTTGTGGCAATGAGGGTTTGAAAATTAATGATATTTAAAAGAGGCGTCTCTAATAGCTGAGCTTCAATAATAGGCCCCTTTACTCTAACAAGAGGGCCATAAGGGAAAACAAGATCCCCTTCTTCTAAAGCGTCAATATCAACAGTAAAACGAAACCTTTCTAAATATTTTAAAAAGCCTTCTTCAAATAACGGTTTGTTATTTTTGCTTTTTAAACTACTTAAATATTGAAGATCTGAATCTTCAAACTTAAACGAGTTGATGAAATCTATAGCACTTTCCAACCCCGCCATTACAGCAAACGATCCTTTAAAAGGCCACTTTCGAAAGTTCAGATGAAATACTGCTTCCCTTTCCATGATCCCTGTTTTCCAATACCCATAAGCCATAGTCAATTGGTAAAGATCGGTAAGTAAGGTAAGGGATTGATTATAGATCATGAACTCTCCTGAAGGATTATCTGTTTTTTTTCTCTTTCAAGCCTATCAATTTGTTCTTGTACTTTATTTGCAGCAGTTTGATAGGTTTGAGCAATTGAAGCATGTCTTTGAGCGGTTAAAAGTTGATCTTCTACAAATTGTAATCGTTGCGCTTGGTTTTCATGCCACGCAACTTTTGCTTCATATCCCCTTTTAATCTCTTGTAGCTCTTCTATTCTTTGATTTAAAAAATCCAATCTTTGCTCATTATTTTGATAAGATGCCAAAAAAAATAACAGGATAAATAGCAAAAAAGTGAGAACAAATGTACGAATCATCTTGAACCTCATCGAAGTATGCATTTTTCCTCTCATTGCTATTAATTCCAATTTGAAGAATTGAAGAATTTAATGGGATGAAAAATTGTAGAATTAGTATTGACTGTTTAGGTTCTTATATTCAGGCCTAATTCTGAAGAGTGATTTTCTTTTTTTTGTGTGTAAGCTTATTTCCCCATGGTAATTTGCACTCTAAGCATTCATTGTCTGATGTGATTACTTGAAAAACAGCTATCCCTCCTTCTTTTCCTATTACTCCAGGCATGCTAGAACCATAACCATCTCCTTCTTCATTTAAAATAAAAAAACTTTTGATTGTTTCATTCTCTGAATTTGAAATAACTCTAACGACTTCATTAGGAATAAAATTTTCTAGTTTTACCATATAAAAAAAGCCTCTAGCATCACCAAGCTCAAAGGATAGTTTCTTATTACTAGGTAGCACACATTCTAGTGGATTTTCTATATATTTTTTTGACCAGGAAAAGCTGCCATCTATGCTTTTAATAGAATATATTATTGGTTCTCCCGGAAAAAGATCATAGGAAGTTATAACTAACTTTTCTATAAGGACACCTGATTCTGCCCAGTATAAATTTCCGTTTTCATCAGATTTAATTAAAGATGATGTATAACTCTCATCTAAATTAGCATATGAAAAATAAAATAATTTATTTTTAGGCAAGTTGCTCATTTCAATAACGCAAGCTTTGTATCCTTTTTCTAAAATTCCTGGTATTAGTTCTTCTTTTTTGGCTTTTCGAATAGTGATCAAAGATTCATAGGAGAAAATGGAATACAATCCCAGTATTAGGTAGGAAATTATAAAGAGCTTTAAGCATTTCATATTTATGCAATTTTGATACTAAAAAACTATACATGTAAAAATATTTTTAAATGTAGAAGTTTATTAAATTTTTATTTTTGACCTAACTTCTCTTTGGCTTCCTCAAAGGTTTCTTCATGAATCAAAACTCGGTATCCGGTTGGAGGGTTATGGTAGTATTTAATAATATTATCTCTAGCTGAAATAAATGTTATTCTTTCAGGGTTAACTATATTTTGTTTGCTTTCAAACGATATAGTAATTTTTAAATTTTCAATTTTAAAAGGATATTGACAAAGATCTTTGCGTACTTTTTCGTTATCATTGACATTTTGTAATAATGTTTCT
>PFAC01000049.1:0-1227 GCA_002773835.1 Chlamydiae bacterium CG10_big_fil_rev_8_21_14_0_10_35_9
AGGCCGTTATTGGGGACCAGCAAGGAGCTCTTATAGGACAAGGATGTTTAGAAAAGGGAACATCTAAATGCACCTATGGCACAGGATGTTTTTTTCTTATGAATACCGGCAATAAGCCATTTATCTCTCAAACAAAACTATTAACTACGATTGCTTGGAAGCATAAGGAAGATGTTTTTTATGCCATTGAAGCTACTGTTTTTAATGCAGGCTCTGTTATTGAGTGGCTTAAAAATAATTTAGGAATATTGCAAGAAACTCGAGCTATCGATGAAGTAGCAGGTAAAGTAGAGGATACTCATGGCGTTACATTCGTTCCTGCATTCACTGGACTTACAGCCCCTTATTGGGAACCTAACGTAGAAGGACTTATTTGCAACATTACTCGAGGGGTGACTAAATTTCATATTTGCCGAGCCGCTTTAGAAGCCATTGCTATGCAAGTTAATGATGTCCTCCAGTGTGTTGTTGCTGATACAAAAATAAAAAATGAAGAGCTAAAAGTAGATGGAGGTCTTTGCTCTAGTGATCTTTTAATGCAACTTCAGTCTGATTTTTCTCACGTAAAAATAATTCGAAACTCTTCAAGAGAGCTGACTGCACTGGGAGCTGCTACTTTAGCCTTCGTGGGAATAGGCATGCTTAAAAACATTACAGCTTTTGTTAAGACAAACAAAACATTCACTCCCCAAATGACAGAAGAAAAGCGAAAAGCAAAAATTCAAAGTTGGCAAGAAGCAGTTAACCTTGCAAGAACAAAGGCTAAGAATGAATCGAAATAGAATGATAGATTATTTAAAATTCTCTCCAGATATCTATGATATCATTGTTATTGGAGGAGGAGCAACTGGCCTTGGAACTGCCTTGGATGCCGCCCAAAGAGGATATAAAACACTTTTACTTGAGCAAAGTGACTTCGCCAAGGGAACCTCCTCAAGAAGTACGAAATTGATTCATGGAGGGCTTCGCTATTTAAAACAGGGAAATATCCATTTAGTAAAAGAAGCTTTGACTGAACGAGGCATCATCTTTAAAAATGCTCCTCATCTAGTGCAGCCCATAGCTTTTATGCTTCCCATATATAAATGGTGGGAAACTCCCTTTTATATGTCCGGCTTAAAAATCTATGATCTATTAGCCGGTAGTTCCAGCTTTCAAAAATCTAAAAGGATTTCTAAGGAAGAGGTCCATGAAAAATTCCCTACTTTAGAATTTAAAAATCTTAAA
>PFAC01000049.1:1246-30089 GCA_002773835.1 Chlamydiae bacterium CG10_big_fil_rev_8_21_14_0_10_35_9
TGATACCAGACTTGCTATCTGTTTGGCGCAAACCTGTGTAGATCTTGATGCTGTCGTAGTTAATTACTGTAAAGTCACTTCTCTTATTAAAAAAAACCATAAAGTCTGCGGTGTTATTGCTCATGATGAAATAGACAAGCAAGAGTTTAGATTGCATAGCAAAGTTGTTATCAATGCAACAGGGATTTTTTCAGATCAAATCAGAAAAATGGACAATGAAGCCTCTTTAGAAATGATTACCCCATCTCAAGGAGTGCATCTAGTTTTAGATAAAAGCTTTTTACCGTCTAATATGTCGATGATTATCCCTCAGACGAAAGATAACCGCGTTCTATTCATGGTTCCTTGGCATAATCGTATACTTGTGGGAACCACAGATACTAAAATAGAAGCCCCTCTTTTAGAACCTGTTGCTTTCAAAAAAGAAGTCTCTTTTCTTTTAGAGCATATTTCAAAATATTTAACTAAAAAACCAACAGAAAAAGACATTTTAAGTGTCTTTGCAGGTATTAGGCCATTAGTAAAAAAAAGCGATAAAAAAACTGCTGCCCTTTCTAGAAATCATGTGATTACTGTATCCGATTCTAATCTCATTACTATTTCAGGGGGTAAATGGACAACTTATCGCAAAATGGCTGAAGATGTCGTTAATAAAGCAATGGAAGTTGCTTCATTAAAGCCTATGCCTTGTCAAACAAGGCAGACAAAGTTGCATGGATTTCAAGAAAATATCCAAGGAATTGATTCTTGGGATTTTTATGGATCGGATAAAGATGCAATAACAAGGATGATTCATGAAAACCCTGAGCTTGGGATTCCTCTTCACCCTGATCTTCCCTATTTGACTGCAGAAGTTATTTGGGCAATTCGCCATGAAATGGCGCAAACAGTTGAAGATTTCTTATCTAGAAGATCCAGAGCTCTTCTCTTAGACGCTAGAGCGAGCATTAAAATCGCAGCAAAAGTTGCAGAACTTATGGCTAATGAATTGGGAAAAGATAAACAGTGGATCAATAATCAAGTAGAAAACTTCACAGCTCTTGCAAAAAATTACTTTATAGATTAAATCAATTATTCTAAAAAAAAATTTATACAAGATATGTCGAGAGCAATTTTCTTAATGCCTAATATGGGCAACAATGTTTTTTTGAAACTTTCAGAAGAATTCGGATATCAAACAGATCTAAAGGATAGTTCTAAGGAATTTAGCGCAAAAATGACTTTAAGATGTGTTATTGGATTAGTAGCAATTCGCTTTTTTTCCAACATAGGCATTTTTTATAATTCCTCTCTTGCTTTCTCTAAAGGATGCCTCGGTCTTCTATCTATAAAAAAAGAGCAAGATATAGGAGGAATTACAGCCTTTCAATTTGGTCAAGATTTTAAAAGACATATGGCATGTGTAATTTATGACCTTGCTATTCTTCACTTTTCCACCTATTTCATTATTTTTTATATCCTATCTCCTAATGAAATGCAAAAATTTGGAAAAAGAATGCATGATTTGATTTTAACAAACTATTCTATCAAAGCAGATGATGTTCAGTAGCGTTTATTGTTTTAGAAGAAACTGAAGATGATTTTGAGGAAATCGGATTCAAGTATATTGGAATATTAGTGGAGAAACTTAAAACTGAAGAGTCTACAACCTGAAAAACAAGCTTGGATCCTGTAACTTCTTCTTTGAGAAGCTGCAACAGTAATTTTTGATCAATAAAACTCATAAAGCACTCAAAATAAATATAATACTATATTAAAGTAAATCTCTATTTGTGTCAAAATTTTTCATTCTATATGGTTGTCAAAAAAAAGGAGATTAATATGCAGTTACCAGTTAATTTTACAGTCCAATCTAAATCAGAGTCTAAAATTGAAACACAGTGGGAAAGCCAAGCGAATTCTTTAGATCCCATTCCTTGCTGCATACCTAAGGAATTCGGAGGACCTGGAGGCGGTTACTCTCCTGAAGATTTATTTGCTCTTTCTATTGTAACTTGTATCATTGCTACTTTCAAAGTTTATACAGAAAAATCCAATTTAAGCTTTGAGACAATTGATGTGAATGCTGACCTTACCGTAGACAAACACCCCTCAGAAAACTTTTTGAGCATGTCACATATTAAAATCAGCATTGATGTAAAAGGAGCTTCCGATAAAGAAAGAGTAGAGAAGACCTTAAACAAAGCTATTCAAGATTGCGCTGTTAGTAACTCTGTTAAAACTGGTAAAACATTTCAAATAAATGTTTCTTAATTTTTAACAATATCCCATTCTTCATCTTGGTCAACTTTTTCCATTCTGCCGCCCAAGTATTCTTGTAAGAATTTTTCGGTGGCAGCGAATACTTTTATTCGATTATCAGGCTTTACAAAACCATGACCCTCATCTGGAAAAAGGAGATACTCAACATCCATATTTCTATTTCGCATTGCTTTAACAATTTGATCGCTTTCCGCTTGAACCACTCTAGGGTCATTTGCCCCTTGGGCTATTAAAAGAGGTTTAGTAATTTGATCGACTTTAAATAAAGGAGACCTAGCTCTTAACAGCTCTTGCTCTGAATCAGGATCCCCAATATAGCGAACCATAGCGGCTTTAAGGGCGTACCAGTATGGCGGAATGGTTTTTAATAGAGTAACAAGATTGGATGGACCTACATAAGACACACCGCAGCAAAATTCCTCTGGAGTAAAAGTGAGTCCGACTAAGGCTGAATAACCTCCGTAACTTCCTCCTACAATAGCTATTTTATTCGGATCGATGATTTTCTGTTCAACTGCCCATTTTTTAGCATCAATCAAATCATCGTGCATTTTAGCACCCCACTGTTTTTTAGAAGCGCTAGTATATTGTTTTCCAAAACCAGTTGACCCTCTGTAATTTACTTGGATGACTGCATAGCCTCTGTTAGTAAGCCATTGCACCATTGGCTTAAAATCCCATTTATCCTGCGTCCATGGTCCCCCCTTAACAAGCATTACAGCAGGGAATTTTGTTTTTTTAACAGGAGGTAAAGAATAATAACCGTAAATAGTCATCCCATCTCGTGCTTTAAAAGAAAAGGGGCGCATTTTACTTAGCTTATAAGTGTTAAGTTTAGGCCTTGCATCAAACAAGTGGCTTAATTTATGACTTGATCTTTCAAAAAGGAAATATTTGGGACTTGAAATGTCGCGACTATTGCCTACTACCCAAATAGTATCATTCAAATCTCGGTTAATAATAGAAATGTTGCCTGGTAATTGTTTTTTAAGATAAGTAAAGTCTTTTTCGAACTCATTATCCAAAAAACTCCATCCTTGATACTTTCCGTAAAAGTTCACAGCTTGTGTTTTGTAAGTTACAGGCTGAAAGAATACTTCTTTCAAATCATAAGAGGGGTTTTCAAATAAAATGATAGGCTTTTTAGTATTGATATGCACCTGAAGAAGCCTTTTAGTGTTGCTATCTTTTGAAGTATTCATGAAAAGAGTTTGGTTGTCTTGACTAAACCCAATTATGTTATTTCTCTGGTCGTCAATATCCCATTCTATTAAGTCGGTAAAAGGGGTATTTTCTTTTTCTCTAGTTCGAACTGTGTATCCTCCGTCTCTTTTTGAAAGGAGAATAGCTCTTAATTGTAAATTTCTATCAGCTGCATATTGCACGATATTGCCAGGGTTTTCCTCAATTAAGGCAATTTCTCCATCTTCTAGATTCAATAAATAGGCATCGTGAAATCTACGGTCCCTTTTATTTAAACCAATAAGCATGTGATTAGGTTTTGATGGCTCATATGCTATAATTTCAGCTCTTGCTTTTTCAAAAGGAGTTAAATCCCTTACTCTTTCCGTTACTGTATTAACTTGAAATAGATGCCAATTTTCATCCCCTCCAATATCTTTTAAGTAAATAAGATGTTGGTTATCGTACTGCCATTGAAAATCTCTAATTCCCCTGTTTTGGTCATTTGTCACTACTTTATCATCTTTTTTTCCAATGGTTCTTACCCAAATATTGCTTACACCCTGTTCATTAGGAGCTAAGTAAGCTAGCAGCTTTCCATTAGGAGATACTTGGGGATTTGCATATTCTGGGTTACCAAAGATTTCTTTTCTTGGAATTAACGCAACTTCTTCAATGGAACTTTTCGTTGGAGAGCCCATCAACAAAAGCCCAAAAGATAAAATAGTTGAAATGATTGTCATATTTTTCTCCTTCACATACCTATTTAGCAAATATAGTAAACCTTGCCTCAAAGTTATGCAAATATTTTTGATAAAAGAAAAAAGTGTTTTTGTTATTCCTTTTATAAATATGTCACTAATGATAAAATGCCTTATTTAATTATTAACAATCATGTTAAAACTTATTTTATCTATCTTCCTAATGATCTTACCTTTTAAAAGTCACGCAAGTGAAATACACCCCACTTGTCAAACTGTTGTCTTTGACTTTGGAGGCGTTATGGTAGATTTTGGCTTGCAAGATTTTATGAAATCTATGGCAGAAGAGTTGAATATGCCTATAGAAGAATTTAAAGCAGCTATTAAAGCAGAAATACCACTTCTAGCAACAGGTAAGCTCAAGGAAAAAGATTTTTGGATAGCATTTTCAGAAAAATACAACACTTCTTTACCTAAAGATTGGAGTGATAAATATAGGGAAGTGATTAAAAGATTAGTAAAGCCAAAAAAGGAAATGTACGATCTTGTTGTCAGACTGAAAGAAAAAGGCTATCAAGTTGCCATGCTTTCAGATGTAACAGAGTGGCAAGCATCCGTTTTTCAAGAGCTAAACCTATATGAAGGATTTGACCCCCTTGTACTTTCTTATGAAATCAATACAAGGAAACCAAAAGAAGAGTCTTATTTATTGCTTCTCCAAAAGTTAAACAAGCAGCCCTCTCAATGTATTTTCATTGATGACAGAATAGAAAATGTTGAAGAGGCTAAAAAATTGGGTATTCAAGCAATTGCCTTTGAAAGCTACGATAAGCTTATACAAGCACTGCAAGAATTCCATATCTTAAACTAATAGTCTTTTTCCTCTACCACCCATAGAAATATTTCCTGAAGGGCCATTTTTAGTTAGTGATAAAACAGGAACTTTTTTAGTATTTATTGCTCAAAAAAATTAAAACGGGGAATCAAGCATGGCATCTCCAATATCTACTTCTACTCCATCAATTTCTATGCTTTCTCCTCTAGAAGAAAGTACTCCCTTAGACACTCTTCAGCTACTTTCTCTTCTTGAAAAAGTGTTGCAAAACTGTCTATCCAGTACTTCATATGAAAATAACCTGCCCGAAGAAATTTTTAATCTTTTTTCAAAAGCAATTCATAGCGACCTTCCTATCGATGATAAGCTTCACTTTCTTGAAAAAGCTTTTCAGTCAATTCCCGAAAAACGTTGGGATAATATTTTCACCTACTTTCATTTAGTGAGCTCAGAACAGCAAGTTATAGATTTTTTGGCTGTTTGCCCTGAGAGAGTAAAAGAGCCATTTAAGAATGTAATGAATGAAGTGTTGCAAGTCATAGAGGTGATGAAAAATTCCGATCAAATTAAAGATATCCCCTTAAAAGACGAGCGCAGATTGATTTTTCTTAAGTGGTTTTATGAACATCTACATGAATTGGAAAATGCTCACATTATCATGGCCAGCTTTTCTGAATCTGAACATGATTTAGAATATCTTGAGTGCATGTTTGAAGTAGCAAGTTATAAAAGCACTCACAATGATTTACCTCGCTTCGATGCCAACTTAGCCAATATACAATTCAAAGTTTTCCAAAAGGCTCCTTTATCCGATTTTTTAATGGAGGGATTGATTAAAATAACCACTATTCTTAAACAAGATTCCTATGAAGCAGCAATAAACTTCAACGATCACCTCGACAAGTGCAGGTATTTTTTCCGCACAATTTTTCCGTTTATGATCAAAAAAAAATCAAATGAAACTATTCCTGAAGAAAAATGGAAGGCCTTAGCTGAGGTTCTTGATAGATCCTCTTTGATAAATTACCTTGACCTTAGCTGGCATTCTCAAATGATGGGTTATATTCTTAAATATATTATTTCCCCTGAATTTCTAAAAAAATTCTGCCAAGCAGCTTTTGTATCTCCTATAAAAAATGGAAAGTGGGCTGATAACGTCTCTAACCTCTTTTATTGCATTCCTGAAGCGCATCGTGAAGAGGTGGTTTCTCTTATTTTTGAAAATAACAATGATGAGTTCACTTTCAAGGTTTATAGTTCTTTTTCTTGGGACTATGGACATAAAAAGACAGTCCTTGCCTATCTTCTTAAGAAAGACAGAAATCTTGCTATTACAACATTTGCCAATTGGATTGACATTTATCTAAATCGAAACTTAGGTGAGAATACCGATCATATTAAAGCCAGTTTTGCACGTAATTTTTGTAAATACCTTGTAGAAATCGCAGATGAGCAGCTTATTAGAGAGATAAGACAAAAAGTATCTCCTACAACACCTGAAGAACAATTTGCTGTTAATACTCTCCTTCCGGTTGACATTGATTTAGAAGAAATGAAGGAATTTGCATTGCAAGAATTTAAAACATTATTTCTTAAACCTGGACTATCGAACCTAGAACGAAATAACCGTTTATTCCTCTTACGAAAATTTTTACCTAAAAAACAAGACTGCGCTGAATTATTTCAAATTCTCCCTGAAGAGGCTTGGCCATTAATTTTTATACATTTTTCCATCGATGCTGATAAAATCAATATAAAAGAAATTGGAGCTAAGACACTATTAAAAATATTGAATAATCCCCTAGTTACCCAAATTGGCGATACAATTCGAAGCCTATTTGAGGAGCTACCAAATGAGCTGCTTTTTGAAAAATTTATAGAAATTACCCCTCCCGAACAATTTATGCCAGTAGTTAGCAGCATAGATACAAACGTAAGAATGGAAGGGCTATTTTTTCCTTATCTTCAACGAGCATTAAATAAGTTAAATACTCCTACGAGAAATAAGCTTGAGTTTATTAAGGATGTTTTAATTGCTTTTTCAAAAAACCCAAATCCCCGAATTAGTCGTAGTTACTATCAATTTAATTACACTTCACTTTTTAAAGAACCTTTATTAACTACTGAAGAAGTTGCAAAAGTAGGAAAACTATTAATCCAGCAGCTTCAAGCAGGTTTTTTAGCTTATATACACAATCATCCTTTTGAAAGTTCAGAGATTATCCACAGTTTGAAAAGCACTGATTTTCACCTTGCCTTCCAGCTTTTTTATCGATTTTTGAACGATATTTGTGCATGCTCTAATCCATCTTATGAGAAAACCCTCATGCTGAGGAGTTTATGTAACAGATATGCATCTGCTGAATTTGATGTAATTCATCTATTGCAAAATATTTCTGAAGAAAATCGCCGTTTAATTGCTACATATTATCACTCAGAAGAGCTATTCCAACATGGAGAAACTGATTTCATTGGCATGCAGCTTTTTTACTACTTTAATCCTGCTAACTTTTCTGAACTCATGCTCAGAACTATTAAGTTAATTATCAGTCAACCAGATCCCTCTATCAGAAGTTTAAATGATATATTTATAGCATTAGATATGCAAAACCTAGAGAATGAAGTTCTACAGAATGAAAATTTTCCTAGTATCATTAAGCCCTTTTTAGAAAATAATTTTACAGACATCATTATTGCCCATAAATCTCAATTTCTAATTCCTATTGTATGTAAATATATTGAGAATTGGGAAGATAGATTGATAGAATGGGTAGAAGAAAACCTTATACAAAGAAACCATGAAAATGTTCTAGACGTTTTACAAAAATTTTACCTTTATTCTCCTGCTTCATTAAAAAAGATAAATGAGCATGATTTTGGAGCTTACCAACAAGATTTTGCTAAAATCCAAGAGGATTTAAATAAGTCCACTAAAAATACAGGTAATATATCTCGTTTCTTTGCAAATCCAGGGAATTTTCCTCAGCACCTAACTCGATTTGCTTCGAACTTGGTAAGATTTTTCAAAGTATAAATTTTGACAGGAAAATCTTATAGAATCTAAAAATTGGCTTATTTTATAATTGATGGTTAATAAGCGGAAAATTTGATAATGAATGCATCTTTAGAAACTCCACAAGTAATTATTTTATTAGGACCTCCAGGAGCCGGCAAAGGAACTCATGCTCCTAAGTTAAGTCAACATCTGCAAGTTCCTCATATTTCTACAGGGGACCTTTTTAGATACCATTTGAAGGAAAAAACAACCCTTGGCGAAATAGCCGACAAATATATCCAAAAAGGTGAGCTAGTTCCAGATGACATCGTCATTGATATGGTTATTGACCGCTTGAGTGAGAGCGACTGCAAAAATGGTTGCATTTTAGATGGATTTCCAAGAACTACCTTTCAAGCTGTCAGCTTAGAAAGTAAAGTAACTGATAAGATAATTAAAGCTATCTACTTCAAAGCTAGCGATGAGATCTTATTCGAAAGAATAACTGGAAGGCTTTGCTGTAAGGAGTGTAATGCAGTCTACCATAAGTCTTTTTTTCCTCCTAAAGAACAAGACATTTGTGACAAGTGTCAATCGACTCTTTTTCAAAGGAAAGACGATACAAAAGAAGTCTTAAAGAAAAGACTTGAAGTGTACCATTTGCAAACAGACCCGTTAATTCACTTTTATGATAAGAAAAATGCTCTAACAGAAATAAATGTTGAAAATACTAATTCCTTAGAAGACATTTTCCAGGATATTTTATTCTCACTCAAGGAAACTACGTTATCCCCTTCTTAGTTAGATCTACCATAATTTCTTATGTTACATGGTAATTTAGAAGGGCAAACTACTTTATGCCCTTCTCTACTTTCAGATCTAAAACTATAGATTTAAAATTTCTTTAGGAAATTTTAGCAAGAAACGTCTATTAAGATTGTTGCAGTTTCTTAAATTTAAGGTAGGCATCCAATGTTTCTTTGGAATTTGCATCAAAGACAACCCCGTTATATTTGTATATGATAAACTTATCACTCGTAAACCGACTGCTTTAAAAAACAGATCAGCAAGAAACCTTTCATCAAGCTTCTCGCAATGGTCTAAAACAAGCTCAAATAGATTGGTTTTTGCTGGAAAGCGCGTTAAAGATCTTCCAGTTATATTCGTAGATGACAAATTTACCACTTCTAAATCTGATTTAAAAAAAAGATCAGCAAGAAAATTTTCTTTAAGATTCTCGCAATGGGCTAAGAAAAGCTTTTTTAACTTGTTATTTTTTGGAAACTGAGTTAAACACCCTCCTGTTATTTCTGTATGGGATAAATAAATCTCTTTTAAATTAGGTAGTTTTTTGAAAACCTCTCCTAGGGCATTTTCATTAAGATTCTTACAATTGGTTAAAACAAGTATTTCTACTTTGTTATTTTCTGGAAACTTAGTTAAACACCATCCTGTTATGTCTGTATGGGATAAATGAATCTCTTTTAAATCAGGTAGTTTTTTGCAAACCTCCTCTAGGGCTACTTCATCAAGATTCTCACAAGATCTTAAAATAAGTATTTCTACTTCGCATTTGAGTGGAATGAGAGAAAGACCCACTCCTGTTGTAGGTGTTCTAGATAAATCTATCACTTTTAGATGAAAAGTTTTTTGAAAAAAAGTTGTAAGAAAAGCTTCTTGAAGCCTTTCACAGTGAAATAATATAAGCTTTTCTAGCTTGTTTTCTTCTGGAACTTTTCTTAGACACCTTCCTGTTATGTTTGCATGGTATAAATAAAACTCTTTTAAATTAGGTGCTTTTTTGAAAACCTCTCCAAAGGCTGCTTCCTCAAGGCTCATATTGCGATGATCTAATGTAAGCTTTTCTAGCTTGTTTTCTGCTGGAATTCGACTAAATCCTCTACCTGTTATGTGACTCTTTACAAGAGTTAAAGATTTTAAGTTAGGGCATAGCTTAAATACTTTTACCAGTTTCCTATCTTCAAATTGATCAACATAAGAAGATTCAAAAGTTAAACATTCGATTCTTCTTCGTTGCCCAGGGGAAAACGTTTGTAAATATTTGAATCCTTTATCAGTCGTTTTATCAAAAACTTTACATTCGATCCTACTTAACACAAACTCCCTTGTAATGGGACCAAAATTCAATGTTTTATTAAATTCTTGATTAAATAAATCCTTTATAAGTTTATTCTGCCTAAAAAACGTGCACCTCTCTTGAAATTTAAGACTTGAAATAGATCGCATAAGAGAAATCTTATATAAATTTGTTTTAGAAACTTGTAGCCATGCTTGACAAACTCGACGATCAGTTAGTTGCTGTTGTGGGGGTAAAAAAGACATTATGTTGCCCCAAAGATCCAGTGGGATTGCTAAAGTGGTAGAAGGAATTATAGTCATGTGTCCTATTTTTTTTGTTAATTAAGAGCAAAAATATTAAAGAGAGTCGCTAAAAAATAACAATTAAATCTTTTTTCTGTAGGAGCAATATTATTATGATACCTTTCGATAAAAAAGTTTTGACTTTGCGAGAAGCAAGCGTTGAGCTTGATCTCTCGTTAAGTCAAACAAAAAAAATCTATGGGTATCTGAAGTAAAAGAGCAAGGCATACCAACGTCGAGGTAAGTTTAGAGGCAAGATCTTTACAGATGTAACTTAAGATTTTTCAGCTGGCTTCTTTCGGAAATTTGCACAAAACATCTTCCTATTATATTTGTAATAGATAACCCAAGCACTTTTAAATGAGCTGCCCTTGAGAAAAGTTCTGCTAGGGCATCCTTCTCAAGATTTTTACATTGAGATAAGTCAAGATTTTTCAGCTGGGTTCTTTCAGAAATTGGCGCAAAACATCTTCCTGTTATATTTGTTCCTGATAACCAAATCTCTTCTATATGAGCTACCCTTGAAAAAAGCTCTGCTAGAGCATCCTCCTCAAGTTTTTTACAGATATTTAAGCAAAGATTTTTCAGCTGAGTTCTTTCGGAAATTTGCGCAAAACATCTTCCTGTTATATTTACACTAGATAACTTAAGCACTTTTAAATGGGTTACCCTTAAGAAAAACTCTGCTAGAGCATCCTCTTCAAGATTTTTACAGAAATCTAACTCAAGTGTCTCCAAATGATTTTTTACTGGAATATGAACAAGGAACCTTCCTGTTATACTTGTAGCTAATAAACTCACTTTTTTTAATTGAATTGCCATTGAGAACACAGCTGAAAGAGAAGTTTCATCAAGATTGCCACAGCTATTTAAGCCAAGGATTTCTAGTTTGTCTGCTATATGAGTAAGTGATTTTCCGGTTATATCTGTCCTACCTAAATAAATTTCTTTTAGATGAGTTACTTTTAAGAAAAACCCTGTCAAAAATCTTTCATTAAGATACATACAGTTATATAAGTTAAGCGTTTCAAGTCGATTATTTTCGGCAATTTGAGTAAGGCATCTTCCTGTTATGTTTGTTTCTTCTAAACGAACTTCTTTTAGATGGGTTGCTTTTGAGAAAAACTCTGCCAAAAATTCTTCGTTAAGAATTTCACAGTGATTTAAGCTAAGAATTTCAAGCCTGTTATTTTCAGCTACTTGCGCAAGGCAACTTCCTGTTATATTAATATTAAAAAGAGTTAAAGACTTTAAGTTAGGGCATAATTTAATCACTTCCTCAACTTGCTCATCGGTTAAGTCAGACCAATATGGATAGGAATGTGTAAAATTTAGAGTTTCAATTATTTCTCGTTGTCTTTCGGTAAAGCTTTGCAAGCATGGTATTACAGTAGAGGAATCGAGTTCAAAATAATTTTCAACTATTTCAGTTAGAAATTTTCTTTTAATTTTAAAACCGGGATCTAAAATTTCATTAAAAGTTCGATTAACTAAATCTTGTATAAGATTAGGACGATTATTTAAAAATAAGGCAAAGTCGCTTACTTTAAGACTTGAAATAGATTGCATAAAAGCAACCTTGCATGAATCCACTTCAGAGATTCGTTGCCATATTTTACAAACTCGACGATTAAGTAGTTGTTGTTTGGCTGGCAAAAAAGATATTATGTTGCCCCAGACAACTTCTGGTAATGCTGAACTAGTAGAGGAAATTGTACTCATATTGATTTTTGTTATTATTTAGGAGCGGCGATAATAAACCAACAATTTAAATCTTTTCAATAAATTCAAAAAAAATATCTTAATGAAGGTTATGAGGGTTTTGGCCCCACTTTTGCTAGAGATAAAATTGAGGAGAGACATGGATACTGCCTCTACTGGCGAGATAATTCGCAAATGGATGCTCAAGGTGGTTTTATGGGCATCTAACTGGCAAGCCTATTTTAGTAGAACGAGGTGATCCCCCATGGAGGGTCAATAAGTTGTTTGGGGAGCAAGCCCCTTCAAGGCGAAGAAAATATTTAAAAACACTCTTTTTTCATAGCATGATTAATGAGCCCACCATCTAAAAGAATTTCTTTTTCCTGCTCAGTTAAGAGGCATTGAATAGCAAATTTTGTGTTTTTTGTGATATTTTCTATAGAAATCGGTTTTTGCTTTTCAATACATTGAAGAATTCCTGAAATTTTCAACTCATCATTTTGATCTACTGTTTTATAATCACTTTCATTTACAAATGTAAAAGGGACTATTCCAAAATTAATGAGGTTTTTTCTATGAATCCTGGCATAGCTTTTAGCTATAACGACTTTTAGACCTAAATAGCTAGGGGCAATTGCTGCATGCTCACGAGAAGAGCCTTGCCCATAATTAGCCCCAGCTATAACAAAGAAGCCTGAGGACTGATATTTCATGGCTCTTTCATAAAAGCTTTCATCAATTTGAGAAAAAGCAAATTTGCTAATTTCCGGAATATTGCTCCTAAAAGGCAAAACTTTTGTTCCAGCCGGCAAAATTTCATCGGTAGAAATATTATTTCCCATTTTTAACAGGACTGGACCTTGATATGCCTCTTTAACAGGATCAAATTTGGGAAGGGATTTAATATTGGGTCCCTTTATTAGATCAACATTTTCTTCTTTGGAAGGAGCAAATATCATTTCCCGATTAATAGTGATTTGAGATGGTTCCTTAAATTTAGGATACTCCATATTAAGATCTCTTGGATCAGTAATGACTCCCTTTATTGCAGATGCTGCAGCAGTTTCCGGACTGCATAAATAAACTAAATCTTCTTTCGTACCTGATCTTCCTGGGAAGTTCCTAGGAACAGTCCTTACACTTATTTTATGAGTAGCAGGCGCTTGTCCCATACCAATGCATCCATTACAGCCTGGTTGATGTATGCGGGCACCTGACTGCACAAAGTATTTTAAGAGCCCCATATCCACTAGGTTTTCTAGAATTTGTCTTGAAGTAGGGTTGATATCTAATGATACTCTTTTATGGATCTTCTTATCTTTTAGTATTAGTGCGGGAACAGCAAAATCCCTAATACCTGGATTAGCAGAAGAACCAATCATAGATTGATAGATTTCTTTTCCAGCAACCTCTCTTACAGGAATCACATTCCCAGGGCTGCTAGGAGCTGCAATCAACGGCTCAAGCTTTGAAAGATCAATTTCATCATGTTCATCATAAGTACATCCTTCATCAGCTAAGATTTCCTTCCAATCTCCTTTTCTTTGTTGAGAGATTAAAAATTCTTCCGTAATTTTATCCGAAGGAAAAACTGTAGTAGTAGCGCCAAGTTCTGCCCCCATATTGGCAATAACATGCCTGTCCATGGCACTTAATCCATTAATGCCGGGACCGTAGTACTCTAATATTTTTCCTACTCCTCCTGATACATCATGTCTTCTTAAAACTTCTAAGATAATATCTTTAGCACTCACCCAGTCAGGCAAAGATCCTGTTAGCTTAATCCCCATAACTTTAGGCATTTTCACATAAAAAGGATGACCTGCAATAGCAAGTGCAACTTCTAGACCTCCCGTTCCAATAGCTAACATTCCCAAAGATCCTGCAGCTGGAGTATGACTATCAGATCCTAAAAGTGTTTTTCCAGGAACTCCAAATCTTTCCATATGCACAGGATGAGAAACCCCGTTTCCAGCAGGACTGTAATATAGGCCAAACTTATCACAGGCGCTTTGTAAAAAAATATGATCGTCAGGATTTTTAAAATCAGTCTGTAAAAGATTGTGATCAACATATTGAGCTGAGATTTCAGTTTTTGCTTGTTTCAGTCCCATAGCCTCCAGCTCTAACATGACCATAGTGCCTGTGGCATCTTGCGTAAGGGTTTGATCTATTTTAATGCTGATTTCTTCTCCTGGGTTCATCTTACCTGAAACAAGATGCGAAGAGATAAGTTTTTGAGATACATTATATTTTGTCATTTTGGACATCTATTTTTTTATTTAAAAAATAACAAAAAGACAATATTTGGCAATGTCATTAAAAAAATAATTTGATATATTTTTTTTATTTCAATCAGGAGTTCTCATGATTCAAACTATTGCAAGGCTTAATCAATACCAAGGCCCTCAAGTTAATAAGATAATACAAAAAGAGCTTACAAGACTTGTAAAAATAGAGTCTTTGCAAGAATACATGAGGAAAATAAATTGTTTGTTTTCTTTTTTAGATGTTATGTGCAGATCGCACAAAATAGGTAATGAGCATACTAAAAAGCTTAAGAAAAAAAGAGAAATATATTTATTTAATGGAGTGCATCCAGCTAAAATAAATAGCGTTATAGCAAAGCTAAAAGACTTTCCTCTAGATCACATAAAAAAACGCACTAATCAAACAACGAAAGATTATCTAGGTTTTGTGATCACACAATTAAATGAAGTTTTATGATTTCAAGAACTAAAATCTCCCTTCCCGATCACTGGCACTTCACTACAGATATTCAAGTGAGGGTAACTGACTTAAATTATGGCAATCATCTAGCTAATGATAAAGTAGCCAGTCTTATCCATGAGGCTAGGGTTCGGTTTTTACAAAGGTTGGGAAAAACTGAAATTGATCTATTTGGCCTTGGCCTTATTCAAACAGATGCTGCTATTGCATATAAGAATCAAGCTTTTCTAGGTGATATCTTAAAATTTGAGATTTGCCTTTCAGAAATATCCAAAATAGGCATAACCCTTCATTATCGCATTACAAAAGAAAAGCTTGAAATTGCAAGAGCAAAAACTTGCCTGGCGTTTTTTGACTATCAAAAACAAAAGCTCGCCAGGTCAACACAAGAAATAGATGAGTTTTTTGCCCATCTTACCAAAATCCAATAACTTTCCACCAAACGCCGCCTAATCCCAGCCAAATGATTAGATTTACTATGCTCATAATAAATCCTAACCTCCACCATGCTCCAACAGAGACATACCCTGACCCAAATAATATAGGAGCAGGCCCACAACTGTATTGAGTTAGGTTTCCGAAAAGACTGCTCATATACCCTAATACTAGAGCTGCAACTAATGGCGGAGCTCCAAGTGCGATCGCAACAATTAAAAAGGGAGCATACATAGCTCCGACATGGGCTAAAGAAGAGGCGAAAAAATAATGAGAGAAAAAGTAGACCAAGCTAAGGATTAAAAACCCTAAGATCCAATTAAATCCAGAAACGTATTGAACAACCCAGTTACTAAACCAAGTTGTAAGTCCAAACTTATTTAAAAATCCGGCTAAAGTAACTAGAGTAGCAAACCAGATAAGAGTATCCCAGGCACCTTTTTCGTTTAAAAGATCGCTCCAAGATAAGACTTTCGTAACAAGTAGAAAACTTAAACCAATAAGAGCTACTGTTGCCGCATTAATACCAAGATGAGGACCTAAAATCCAAAGACAAATTAATAAAATAAAGGTTGCAGCCATGATCCACTCATTTGATTTCATCTTACCAAGGTTTTTTAGCTGCTTTTTAGAAAGAGCTTTGGCTTGCTCTGAAGTTTTAAGAGTAGGAGGATATATTTTAAATAAAATTAAAGGAATAACACAAAGGCTGGCAAGCCCCGGAACTATAGAACCTAAAGCCCATGTACCCCAAGAAATAGGTGCTCCCTGTACTCCAGCCAGTTCTGCAATTAATGGATTTGCAGCCATAGAAGTTAAAAACATAGCGGCTGTAATAACTGATCCTTGAAATGCTGTTTGAATTAAAAAAGCTCCTATCTTTCTGGAAGACTCACTATTTGGCTCACTGCCAAATGACTCCGCCAGTCCTTTGACAATCGGGTATAAAATTCCCCCTATTCTAGCTGTTAAGCTAGGAATGGCAGGAGCTAAAATCAAGTCTGTGGCTAAAATACCATAGCTTAATCCTAAGGTACTTTTCCCTAAAATACTGACAAAAAAATAAGCAACTCGCTTGCCAAGCCCAGTAACTATAAATCCTCTGGCAATAAAAAAAGCAAAAACGACAAGCCAAACAACACTATTGCTAAATCCGCTAAATGCCTGTTCAAAAGTTAAAGTATTCGTCACAATAGAGGCTGAAAGGCCAATAAGGGCCATGGCTCCCATAGGTAGAGGCTTTAAAATAATCCCCAATATTGTGGCTATAAAAATAGCCAATAAGTGCCAAGCTTGCGTATCAACACCGTGCGGAACAGGTGAGATCCAAACCATTACCCCAACAAAAATGCTAAGTAAAAAAAAATAAATTTGTTTGTTTTTCAATGCAATTTCCATAGAAACCTTATAATTGTTTATACGAGGCCTTTTTTGCGCAAATAAAGGCAATAAAATATGTGACAATCAAAATAAATGAAGAAATAATCATTATATTGAAAGGAGAAGCATCAGCTTTATTTAAAAATGAATACCTCACTCCATTGATATAATAAAAAATCGGATTAAAGTGAGAGCAAGCTCTCCAAAAGGGGTGAAGGTTTTCTAGAGAAAAAAACACGCCCCCTAAATAAATCAAAGGTAAAATAATAAACTGAGTAATGTTATTTAAACTCTCAAAACTTCGAGCTATGATACCAGCTGAAAATCCCATTAGCCCAAATGTTATCGCTGCCATAATTGTTAAAGAGAGCAAATAGAAAGGATGAAAAGGAATCAGCAAACTTCCTAAATTAATAAAGGAAAAGACCTCACCAATTATCATAATAATAAGGCCGACTAAAAGCCCTCTTAAGGTAGCTGCACAAGACATAGCTCCAATAATGGTATTTGTAGTAAGGGAAGTTGTTTTCAAATCTTCTATATCTCCGTAAACTTTAGAAAGCATGAGAGAAAAAGAAGGGTTCATAAATGAATTATTAATAATGCCCATTGTGATAAGGCCTGGAATTAAAAAAAGAAGATAGGGAGTACCACCTTCTGTACTAATCTGATTTCCCAGACCAATACCAAAAATAAGTAAATATAAAAAGGTAGTGACAAGAGGAGTTAAAAGAGTCTGCCCTATAACTCTTAAAAAGCGTTTTATTTCTTTTCTCATTAAGGTAAAAAAGGGAACCAAACTCATGAATCACCTTTGATAATCTCTTTAAATGCATCTTCTAAAGCACCTTCATGAATTTTGATGTCCTTTAAAAGATTCCAATCAATTTTTATTTCTTTCATTAAATCAGTTAAATTAACTGACCTGGGAACGGTCATAGTTATCTTTTCACCATGCTGGCTCAACTTATAAGAACTGGAAATCTTTTCCACAGGCTTTTTAAAGACAAAAGTAATAGACCGATAAGTATATGCCTCAATTAATTTAGATGTTTCATCTATCTTGACGATCTTTCCAGCATTGATAATCCCTATACGAGTGCATAGTCTTTCTGCCTCTTCCAAGTAATGAGTGGTCAGCATGATTGTCATGCCTTCTTGGTTTAATTCTTTAATGAATTCCCAAAGCTTTTGTCTCAAATCAATATCCACTCCGGCAGTTGGTTCATCTAAGACGAGCAGCTTAGGCTTATGGACAAGTGCTTTGGCAATGAGGAGCCGTCTTTTGTACCCACCACTCAAAGTAGAAGCCATTCTATTTCTAAACTTGGTAAGCTCCAATTTATCTAAAATGTAATCAATCCAGCCCTGATTATCTCGAATACCATAAAAACCCGCTTGGAAATGCAAGATTTCCTCAACAGTAAAAAAACCATGTGAAATAAGTTCTTGAGGTACAATACCTACCATAGCTTTTACTTGTTTAGGGCATTTAAGGAGGTTTTTTTTAAAAACGAAAATATCTCCAGAAGTTGGTTTTTCTAATGTGCTTAAAATAGAAATAGTCGTTGTCTTGCCTGCTCCGTTAGGACCGAGCAGCCCAAAAATTTCGCCAGGCTGCAAATAAAAAGATATATTATTCACAGCTGTAAAATTTCCAAACTTTTTAACTAAATTCTTAATTTCAATCGGATACATAGAAAAAAGGATAATATTTTCCATCCTAAAAAAAAAGGAATTTGACAAGAAAATCGATACTTTATAATTCAAGATAAAAAGGATGGAAGAATATGCCTCTGATCATTTTTATTTTAGCAATTGCATTTTTCTCTATTCATCTGGTGGTACTCAAGAAAAAAATTTCACCAAGATATAAGATGGAACTTTTGATGGCCTACCTTTTTTTCTTTTTAGTGGGTATTCAAAGTCTTTTTTCTGCTGTTGCCCACCTTTTCTATCCTGAGGAGACTGCCAAAATAATCGGCTGGCCACCTGGAGGCCCCTTTCAGTTTGAAGTAGGTATCGCTAATCTTTCCTTTGCCGTTTTAGGAGTTCTTTCTATCTGGTTTAGAAAACGTTTTTGGATAGCAGTCATTGTCGGGTATACCATCTGGCTATGGGGAGATGCTATCGGCCATATTATGCAAATAATACGAATAGAAGATTATGCAGAAGGCAATGCGGGAGTATATTTTTACTCTGACATTATAGCACCTTTTGTTTTGATTTTATCCTATTTCTCTTATGTAGGATCTGTCAATGAAGCAAAAAGTTGGAAAAGAAAGTGGAAACATTTAATGAATCATGTGGAATAAGGAGTGATGTATGGCTAAAAAAGATAGAGAAGAAAACAAAGAACTAGTCCAAAAACTAGAAAAAGATCTGCAAGAGTTCAGCCACGATTATGAGGATGTGCTAACACATCATGAGCTGGTCGATAACACAGAGTTTTTGCACAAATTTGCTGATCACATTATTCAGTTAGATAGAGACGCTACAGACTTTGATGACGAGCAGGCATCTTTGGTTCATCACTATTTGACAACACCATTAGGCGCTCCTTTTATTTCTAATAAAACACTTTTAGAAGCGGCTAATTCCTATGATCGGCAAGATCCTCTAAATTCAGATTTACATGAATTGGTCGATGGGATGATTCATTTTGGGGATCAGCAAAAAAATCCACTTATGATTATTTTTCACTCTATTGAAGAGCACTTAAAAAAAGAAAAGCAATCATAATCTAAGTTGAGCTAAAATTAGTTGCTGGCTTTTATCTTCGGTTAGTTCAAAGCCATTTTTTTGGCAAATTTTCTGCATGGCATCATTTTCCGGTAGCATATAGGCCAAAATAGTTTCAATGTGTTCTTTTTTAGCTATTTTTATAATCATATCCATTAAGTTTTTACCCAGTCCCTTATGCTGCCAGTCATCTTTTACAATAATAGCAAACCTAGCATCATTTGTACCTGCAAGCTTTGTCAACTTGGCAACTGCCAGTATTTCTTTGCCGTTGTGATTTTTTTCTACTACAAGTGCAATTTCCCGGTCATAGTCAGTAAAGCAAATACTTACTAATCTATCGTGGGCAGTTCTCTCATCATATTGAATAAATTTTAAATACCTTTGGCGTACTGATTTTTCAGAAAGATCTTTATGAAACTTAGTAATTAGTGGAACATCTTCTGGTCGGATAGGTCTGATAGTTGCAGGTGTCCCATCTGATAGCTTTATTTGATGTATATACTGTAAGGGATAAGGTCGAATAGCCAATTGTGGCAAGTTTTTCTCTTCAGCATTATGCAAAATAATTCTGGCATCTAGAGCCACAATTCTATCTTCTGATACTAAAAGAGGGTTGATATCACACTCTTTAATCCAGGGGTGTTGAGCAATTAGGTTACTAAACTGCACTAAAATTTTCTCTAGGCCTTCTATATCTACAGCTTTTTTACCTCTTACTCCTTGAAGAGCTGTAAAAATTTTAGTTCTTGCCATAAGTCTTTTAGCTAATGTAGAAGTTAAAGGAGGAAGCGCTAAAGCCCTATCTTTGTAAACTTCTACAAGCTGCCCACCTGTTCCAAAAAGCAATACTGGACCAAATTGCTGATCGATGGAGCTGCCTAAGATAATTTCATAACCATTTAAGGAAATCATCTCTTGAACAGTGACTCCTTGGAAATGTTCCTCTCCTTTTTTAGTTTTGACGGACTCATAAATTTCATCAAAAGCTCGCTGTACGGCTTCTTCAGATAAGAGGTTTAGCTTAACCCCTCCTACATCAGTCTTATGTGTAATCGTTTCTGAATGGAGTTTTAAAACAACAGGAAATCCTATTTTTTTAGCAACTTCAGCTGCTTGGTTCTTATCCGTTGCAATTTCTGTTTTTACTGTAGGGATTTGGAAAAGATCTAATACTTGCTTAGATTCAAATTCTGTTAAAAGCTCTCTATTTTCACCTTTTGCTTTTTCAATTATTTTTTCAATCTCTTTATTTTGCTCTAATGCACCAACACTGTCAGGGCCTTGCATAACAGGTGTTTCATAAATACCTTTCAAATTATAGGTATAGTTCCACATATAGGCAAAAGCCTTACATGCTTGATCAGGATACTCAAAGGTTGGTATTCCTGCCTGATTTAAAATCCTATCCCCTTCTTCTATAGATCCGGCACCCATCCAAGAAGCCAAGATTGGTTTGTCATCAATACGTGCGTGCTCTTTTAATTTAAGCGCTGTGCCAGTTGAATCGGTCATATCCTGTGGCGTTAGGATAACTAATAATCCATTCGTATGTTTATCTTTGGCGACAATTTCAACAGTCTTTGCGTATAGTTCATCATCAGCATCTCCTAAGATATCCACCGGATTATTATGACTCCATTGAGGAGGTAGTAAATCATTTAATGAAGTATAGGTAGCTTCGTCTAATTTAGATAAGCTTCCACCATTTTCTATTAGAGCATCCGTTGCTATAACACCGGGACCTCCTGCATTAGTTACAATGGTAAGGTTAGGTCCCTTTGGCCTTGGCTGTTTAGACAATACCCTAGCCATACTGAAAAGATCAGAAATTGTATCAACTCTTAATACACCTACCCTTTTTAAAGCTGCGTCCAACACATCATCGCTACCCGCAAGTGATCCTGTATGAGAGGCTGCAGCTTTTGCTGATTCTTCCGTTCTTCCCGCTTTAATTAGAATAATAGGTTTGTTTAATGCTACTTCTTTTGCCGCTGATAGAAAAGACCTTGGGTCGCCAATACTTTCCATGTAAAGCAAGATGCTTTTTGTGTTAGGATCATTGCCAAAGTAATAGATAAGGTCACCCCAGTTAACATCTATCATGGATCCGACAGATACAAAAGAACTGAAGCCTACCTTGTTTTTCAAACTCCAGTCTAATACAGCAGTGCAAAGAGCTCCTGACTGACTTAAAAAAGCTAGATTGCCTTCATACGCCATATCTGCTGCAAATGTGGCATTTAATCCATTAATAGGATTCATAACCCCTAAACAATTAGGGCCAATGATTCTCATATTTCCTTGCCTGGCTAGAGTGAGAATCTCCTCTTCAAGCTTAATTCCAGGCTCGCCTAATTCTTTAAACCCAGCAGAAATAATAACGGCAGCTGGAATCTGTAAATCGACGCAATCTTGAATAATAGATGCTACAAACTTAGCTGGTATGACAATAACGACTAAATCAACTTTTTCAGGAATATCATGTAGTGTTTTATAAGCTTTAATACCTAAAACGTTGGCTCTTTTAGGATTAACTGGATAAATCGTCCCTCCAAAGGGTGATTTCAGAAGGTTCCATAAAACCGTTCTTCCCACACTGTTTTTTCGTTCACTTGCACCAACAACTGCAACGGTTTTGGGATAAAAAATATGATCAAGCTGCTGCTGTTTTCTATGTAAAATATTAAGCGATGGATCAAAAGAACTGCTCATAGACGGAACCTCCCCCCTCTCTTACTATCTATAACAAAGGAGAAGGTTTTAGAAAAGATACGATATTAAATTGCGAAAAAATTATGCCTGAACGCAGGAAAATCCACGGCTGAAGCCGTGGGAGTTATCAAGACCAAACCAACGCGTAAGCAAACTCTAACTCTTTGATTTCATGTGAGAAGTTAGAAGTAGGTTCCAGATCCAAGCTTTTAGCTAAGCTCTTAAAGATTTTAATATTTTTTTCTATAAAGCTCAATTTTCCTCTTCTTTGTACTTTAGTGTTGAGAATGATTCTGGCATTAGCATGCATTATAGAAATCAGTTTATCTATTAAATGGCTTAAAAAATTTGGCTTGTACAAAAGTGTAATTTGATTTCCCTGAGCGCTATAAACTTGAAATTTATGCACTTCAACTCGTTCTTTATGGTGAGCTTCCTGTGCTGCTACGTACTTATCTATAATTCTACTTGGTAAAACACTAGGTATCATAAATTCTCCTAATTTAGAACACAGGAAGAATCTATAAAGAAATTTTTTTAACGTACAGTATATTCACGAAAAAAATTCATAAACACTAGCAATCCTACAGAAAGAACAATTCTCAGAGTTGTGATAGGTCTATGAGTAACTAGAATTTTTTCATCTCTATCCCAAGTGGTGAGTCTAGCGCTTTTTAAATGAGAGTAGGCAACTAACATAGTGATCAAGTTGATAAAAGGAATACCCATACCAAAGCCTCTAAACCAGACTAAAAATGCTCGTCTCATAGAAGTAGGAAGAGACAGTCTATGTCTTTTATAGGTAAGCTTTGTTTTCAAAAGAAATTTTCCGGGAGTATATCCCCAAGAAGAAAGCAAGACAGCTTCGATGGGAACCCAAAGTAAGTAGAGCAACGGCACCATAGTAAAGTGAAAGGAATAGACTTTTGGAAAAAAGGATAAAATAACTCCAAAGAAAGAATAATCTACCATTCTCGCTAAAAAGCGGGTCCAGGGATTAACATGGGAGGTATCTTCTTTAGTAATTCTTGGCTGATCTACTATTATTTCAGATGGTTCAATAACTTTATCTTTTCTCATATAGAACACGTTAATATTTTTCAGATATTTGAGCTAGCTTTGTTAACTCGATTCATCAAAGCTAAATCTTCTTTCGCCATCTCATCGCAAAAAATTAAAATCTCTTCAAAATAAAGTGAGTCCGCTTTTCTAAAGTTCGCAAAAAGAGTTTGTCTATTTAAAGGCCAACTTAATATAGAGGGTATTTTTTGAGTAGACAACACAATCTGTTTCTTAGAGCTTTTATCAGCATACTCTAGCAGTTCACTTAAGGAAAAAAAGACTTTTACTTTTGCAGAAGGCGCATAATGGCGGTATTTCATGCCAGGTGCAATTGCAAGATGAGAACTTTTCACTTCCCTTTTCAAAACAATCTCTAAGCTTTCTTTAGAAATTGCTCCAGGTCGTAAAAGAATAGGAGAATCTGACAAGTAAATGACAGTAGACTCAATACCATGCTGACACGGGCCACAGTCTAAAATAAAAGGAATTTTTCCATTAAAATCTTCAAAAACATGCTCTGCCAAAGTAGGGCTCGGTCTACCTGATATGTTTGCCGAAGGGGCTACTAAAGGTTCTTCAGCAGCCGCAATCAGGTCCAAAGCAGCTTGAAGGCCAGGCATCCTTATAGCTATTGTGGGTTTTGCTCCAGTGGCAACTTCAGGAATATGTGGTCTTTTTTCTAAAATAATAGTAAGTGGCCCTGGGAAAAACACCTCACTCAAAAGGTAAAATTCTTTTGGAATATTTTGCGCTAGCTCCTCTACCCACTTTATGTCGTTGATATGGACTATCAAAGGGTTGTCAGAAGGTCTATTTTTTAAAGTAAAAATTTTCCGAACACTTTCTTCTTGAAACAAGGGAGCCGCCAGGCCATAAACAGTTTCTGTGGCAAAAGAAACTAACTCATTGTTTTTAAGAGCTTTTGCAGCTTTTTTAATATTATCAGGTGTGGGAGCAAGTATTTCTGTTTTCATGTCGAAATAGTATAACTGAAATGCTTGTTGAAAGAACAGTTTCAAAAAAGGATTTGATTAAATTTAAAAGAGCTTAAAATAGAAATTATGTATGACTTCCTTATACCAATTCCTATTCTTGCAGACAATTACTGCTACATACTCCGAACAGATAAAAAGGCTATCATTATTGATCCAGGAGAGTCTCAGCCAGTTATAGATGAACTGGAAAAGTTAAATTTACATTTGACCGCCATTCTTTGCACTCACCACCATTCAGATCATGTGAATGGCGTAGAAACATTAAAGATTCGATATAATGCAAAAGTCTATGGACCTAAAGATAATAGAATCCCCTTGTTAGATATTGGATTGGATAAATATAGCACTTTAACATTAGAAGGTTTCCCTTTTAAAATTATAGAAACTCCAGGTCATACAAAAAGTCACATTGTTTTTTTAGAAGAAAATCATCATATCTTGTTTTCAGGTGACACTCTTTTTGGAGCAGGATGTGGAAGGCTGTTTGAAGGAAGCTATGAAGAAATGTACAGCTCACTTCATAAACTCTCCTTACTTAATCCTGATACATATGTTTACTTCGGCCATGAATACACCTTAAAAAACCTTGAGTTTGCCCACCAACTTTTTCCTGGTGATGCGGCAATCAAAAGCAGGCTTAATAAAACTATTCAGTTGAGAAAAAAACATCAATTTACTATTCCCTCAACATTAAATATGGAACTGAAAACAAACCCATTTTTAAGAGTACATGAACCATCAATTCAAAAATCTTTAGACATGCTAAATCAAAAGGAGGTAGATGTCTTTGCAAAACTCAGGCAACTTAGAGACAAATTTTAAATTTTTTTGGGCTAAAAGCAAAAGAACCTTACCGGAGCAGTTAATTGGCTTCTTTTTATTTTTAACAACAATTATTACCGTCATGCTGATAAATGCCTGGATAACAAAACATGCACATTGGGAAAAGCCCCTTATCTTAGAAAGGTTTTTAAACCCTGCTTTAACCGGCATTTATACTCTTATTTCATTAAGTTTTTGGACCTTGTGGAGGAAGTTTTCTTTTAAGCTTCTCAAAATGGAATGTGCCTTTCTTGGGGCTAGCCTTGTTTTGAATGTAGCTTGGCATATAATGTTCTTATATTTTAATGAACCCTTTTTAGGGTTGATCATTAATTTAATGATGTTTGCCACATCTATTTTAAGTTTTTATATTTTTTGGAGAAAAGACAGGATTGCTGCTATTATCTTTTTACCGTATGTAATTTTCAGCGGTATTTTAACTTCTTTTAATATGTTTTATTGTACTTGAGGTTTTCATGATCAGATCCACTCCCCTAATAATTTTAACCTATGCAATTGTAGTAATCTTATTGGGTTATATGGGCTACTCTAATGCGCAAAGCCTCATATCTTTAATTATAGCTGGAATCTTCGGACTATTTATTATTTTGATGTTAGGATTAGCTGCGTATCATAGGAAAGATTGGCTATATTACCCTATTGCTGCTGCTGTTTTAGCTCTTTTAGGTTTTTTTGCTTATAGATTTAGCTCTACAAAAAACTTTATGCCAGGAGTCATGTCGATATTTTCATTTCTTGTGCTGATATTGACTGTTATAAAAGCTCTTTCTCATCGTGAAGAATAGTTACTGCAAGGCATTTTCAAAGTTTTGATATTGTATATATCTTTTATTGGCTACACTCCAATCAATACTATTGAAAAATGTTTCGATATATTTCTTTCTGTTTAAACCAAACTGAATAAGATAGGCATGCTCCCAAACATCCATAACTAAAATGATATCTCCTGTAGCCAAATGACCCACATCATGTTCATTAATCCAAGTATTGACTAGTTTTCCATTTTTAGGATCAAGATATAGAATAACCCACCCAATTCCTCGGATTTGACCTGTTGCCATAAAATCTTCTTTCCACTGATTGTAACTTCCAAAATCTTTAGCAATTGCCTGATACAATGGGGTATCAGATTTAAGGCTGCTTGTTTTTCCCATATTTCCAAAGTACAGCTCATGCAATCTCATTCCATCAAATTCCCAGCCTAGTCTTCTTTTTAATGCCCCAAAAATATAGGATGTAGCTTTTTTCGAATTTGCAAGTGATTTTAACTCTTCTAAAAGATAGTTAGTGTTTTTAACATACCCCTCATAGAGCTTAAAATGCATATTTAGCAGCTCATCATCAAACTCTGTAATATTCAAAAGATAAGAAAAATCTTTTGCCTCATACCTACTGTTAGACATATTAGAAGATCTTTGACCTGGGTTTGATGCTGCATAAGAAAAAAAGATACAAAAAACAAAGGAAAAAAGAATTTTCAATAATTTGCTCATGCTTGAACCTTCCTATTTTTTTAATGGGTACTTAGCTTGTCCCTTTAAAGAAGTTAATAATTTGTGAATAGTAGAAAAAACTCGATAGGATTTAGAGGTCAAATCAGGATTGTCATCGTATAGAATCCATCCTTTTTCTGTTTGAACCAACATTAGCTCTTTGATGGCATTTTCTTTCTCTTTAATCGTAATAATATAACAATGGATAGCTGTATGGTTTTCTCTAGCTAAAAGCTCTTCAATATTTTTAGTAATCAAATCTCCTTTACGAACGAGATAGGTTCCCGGTTTTTGATCTTTTAAAAGACGCTCTGCTTCTAAATGATCTACCCCTTTTTTCCAACCAGGCAAAGATGCAATAGGCCTTGAATTAGTCATTAGAAAATATATGCTTTTTTATTGATCTATAATTAAATTTCCTAAAAAGGACAATTAAATCGTGAAACTTACAAAGAAATTTAGAGCAAAGAATAGCCCCTTCTAGAATGAAGGGACTTCTGATTTTATTTGTTCCAGTTAAAAAATTCAGTGACTGCACTAACTCCAGAGTCAATATGTGAATTTGCTTGCTTCTCCGCCTTACCCGCCATGATGTTCACAAGCCAACCTGTACCCCAGTAAGCTTTCTCTTTTTCTTTACTAACTCGGGATGATACTACGTGTTTGAAAAAGTCTCCCACTGTTTGCGTTGCGCTGGATCCCAGACCGCCAATTTTTCCAATAGAAGAAGTAAGTTCAAATGTTTCTATTACGGTTGTTATACCGGATGCAGCAAACTCAACAATTCTCCAAGGAAGAGATTCCTCTTCCTCACATTCTGCGCGCTCTTTATTGAGCCATCTAACTAAACCAGGAGGCAAAATTTCAGACTCATCATTTACATCCCACCATTTACCGTCATAAAAAACTTCAGATGCCCTTATTTTATAACCACCTGAAGGTCCATTAATTATAGCTGCCATTAATTGTTTCCCCCAAAATTTTTTACCACATAAGCTACAGTTGCTGCTACAGCAGAGGTAGCCACAATGGTATCTCGTGTAACTGCAGATGAAGCTTTTTTTTCAGCGCTTTCTGCTGTTGCCTTGTCTGCCTTCATTTGCACTACAGATGCTTGAGTTGAAATTAAAGAACTATATACCTTAGCAGCTGCCCCTCCTGCTACAAGACCTACTGTAGGTCCAGCTGCAGCTCCAGCTAAAGCTGCTGCTGCAACAGTTGTCACACATAGTTCACTTTTAGGATGGCTAGAAACCATTCCACCAGCATTAGGAACTTCAGTTTTTTTTTCTCCATAAATCCAACTAATAATACTACTCATACACTTACCTTTTATTTTAATTTTTTAATACAAGGAGCGAAATGCTACAACTTGTCTAAAATTTTTTACCATATATTTTCTAAAAAAATTTATTAGTTGCAGAGAAAAAGGCGTTTTTACATTCTCTCGACTTAAGACTTCATTGCTAAAAATTATGCAAAACAAAAGATTTTTAAATGTCTTTGTCTTAGCCATGTTGAACATGGCTATCATGTCTAGTCTTAGAAATTTAACAATAGTTGCAGAGTATGGCTTTGCCTCTATTTTTCTCTATGGAGTTGCCGCTCTATTGTTTCTTTTTCCAGCCGCTCTTGTTTCAGCAGAACTTGCTACTGGCTGGTCTAAAATTGGAGGAATCTATATTTGGGTAAGGGAAGCATTCGGTCCTAGATGGGGCTTTTTTGCTATTTGGATGCAGTGGGTACATAACGTAACTTGGTATCCTGCTATTTTATCTTTTGTAGCGATTATGATTGCTTACATTTTTAACCCCGCTTTAGCTAGCAGCAAGGTTTTTATCTTAAGTGTCATTTTAATCGGATTTTGGTTAATGACCTTTTTTAATTTTTTAGGACTTAAATCCTCTAGTATATTAAGCACTTTAGGCGTTATTGCCGGTACAATTTTACCCGGCATTTTTATTATTGCTCTAGGTGCTCATTGGGTAATCGATCAAAATCCTATGCAAATCTCTTTTTCTTATGAGTCCTTTTTTCCAGATTTCACTAATGTTTATAACCTCGTATTTTTAGCGGGTATGTTTTTAGCTTTTGGAGGACTTGAAGTATCTGCCGTTCATGCAAATGAAGTAAAAAATCCTCAAAAAAATTACCCTAAAGCTATATTGCTATCTGCCTTTTTGACATTTTTTTTATTTATTTTTGGTTCACTATCAATAGCTGCGGTAATTCCCCATGAAAAATTAAACCTTCTTAAAGGAGTTATGAGTGCTTTTGAGTTTTTCTTAAAACAGTACAATTTAAGATTTTTGATTCCTGTTATTGCCAGTTTTATCATCGTAGGAGGCATTGCAGAACTGAATACCTGGATTATTGGACCTGTAAGAGGG
>PFAC01000049.1:30120-31371 GCA_002773835.1 Chlamydiae bacterium CG10_big_fil_rev_8_21_14_0_10_35_9
TCGATTACTCTTATTTCAAAGCATCATTGTTTCTTTAGCTTCTTTAGTATTTTTAATAATGCCTACAGCCAGTGATTCTTTTTGGATTTTAAGTGCTTTGACAGCAGAGCTTTACTTAATTATGTATGGATTTATGTTTGCAGCTGCCATCAAATTAAGATATAGTCACCCCCATGTAGAAAGAGCATATAAGATCCCTTACGCCCACAAAGGAATGTGGTTTGTAGCAGGCTTAGGCTTTATAACTTCGGTTTTAGCATTTTTTATTAGTTTTATACCTCCGGGACAGCTGAAGATCACTAATATCTTTTCTTATGAGATCTTTCTTATAGGCGGTGTTGTCATTATGACTGCAATCCCTTTAATTATTTATCAGCTAAAAAAACCTGCTTGGTATTCTTATAATCAAGACATTTTAAAAGAAAACAGAAAGGATTAACATGTATCAAAATGAAATTACCAAAGAAGTTCAGGAATATAGAAAAAGCACCTATCCTGTTCATCCTATTATACTAAACAGATGGTCTCCTAGAGCAATGACTGGAGAATCTTTAAGTGATGAGGAACTATTTCCTCTTTTTGAAGCAGCAAGATGGGCTCCTTCTTCTTATAATAATCAACATTGGCGATTTCTTTATGCTCATAGAAATACTAGTGAATTTGATCTTTTTTTTAACTTATTAGTCGAAGCTAATAAAAAATGGACTAAAAACGCTTCCGTTTTATTGGTTATAATTTCTTATAACCTTTTTGATAGAAATCAAAAGCCCGCTCCTACTCATAGCTTTGATACGGGAGCCGCCTGGCAAAATTTAGCATTAGAGGGCTCTGCCAGAGGTCTAGTTGTACATGGCATGCAAGGGTTTGACTATGAGCAAGCTAAAAAAGTTTTAGAAATCCCGGATGACTATACAGTAGAGGCTATGGCTGCTATTGGAAAAAAAGCATCTAAAGAAGTCCTTGACCCTGAACTTGCTGAAAAAGAAAAGCCCAGCAGCCGTAAAGACTTAAAGGAAATAATTATCAAAGGGAAATTCAAAAAATAGAAAACCGAGTGGGCCTAGCGGCCTCACTCGATCCATAAAAAGTACAGAAAATAGAAATTAAGCTAGTACAAGCTCTTCCATTTTTTTAGACTTTCTTTTTCTTCTAGTAGCTGGTTTTTTAGTAGCAGCTTTTTTTCTAGTAGATTTTCTTCTAGTAGCTTTCTTTGCAGGCTTTTTAGTAGCTGCTTTTCTTCTAGTAGTTTTT
>PFAC01000010.1:0-2574 GCA_002773835.1 Chlamydiae bacterium CG10_big_fil_rev_8_21_14_0_10_35_9
AAAAGAAAAAGTTCACGAACCTTTATTGGAACCCTCCTCAGACAAATCGGTAAAAATTTTCAAGGTCATTGCAAAAGATGGCACAGAAAAAGAGGTTAGTGAAACACAGATCAAGCATAAAATTGCTTTTGCTTGTAAAGGACTGTCTGACGTTTCTTCTAAAGATATTTTCACCACTTCTATTGCTAACTTTTATCAAGGCATGAAAGAGTCTGAAATCTATCTTTCCAATATTATGGCCGCTAGAAGCAAAATTGAAAAAGAGCCCAACTATACTTATGCAGCGGCAAGACTCCTTTTAGACTCCATCTATGGAGAAATTTTAAATGTTCCTGCAAGTGACAGATCTTTAGAAGATACACATGCACAGTACTTTAAAAAATACATTAAAAATGGCGTCCAGCTAAAGAGAGTTTCCCCTGATCTTTTAGATTTTGATTTAGATGAGCTTAGCAAGGCACTTAAACTGGAAAGAGATCACCTTTTCAATTACTTAGGCTTACAAACCCTTTACGATAGATATTTCATCCACCATGAAAACAAAAGGCTAGAAACACCTCAAATCTTCTGGATGCGAGTTGCTATGGGACTTGCGACTAAAGAAAAAGAGAAAAATAAGTGGGCCATTGCATTTTATAATATCTTGTCTCAGTTTCATTATGTATCTTCTACTCCAACCCTCTTTAATGCAGGAACATTGCATCCTCAGCTTAGCTCTTGTTATCTCTCTACTGTCATGGATGACCTGCACCATATTTTCAAAGTGGTGGCCGATGATGCGCAACTTTCCAAATGGGCTGGAGGACTCGGAAATGACTGGACAAATGTAAGGGCAACCGGGGCCTTAATCAAAGGTACAAATGGGAAATCTCAAGGTGTTATCCCCTTTTTAAAGGTAGCTAACGATACCGCTGTAGCTGTCAATCAGGGAGGAAAAAGAAAGGGAGCAATGTGTGCCTATCTTGAAACATGGCATTTGGATATTGAGGACTTCTTAGAACTTCGAAAAAATACTGGTGATGAAAGAAGAAGAACACATGACATGAATACAGCTAACTGGATCCCTGATCTTTTTATGAAGCGTGTGCGAGAGAAAAAAGCTTGGACCTTATTTAGTCCTGATTCTGTACCTGATCTTCATGATCTTTATGGTAAAGCTTTTGAAAAGCGATATGAAGAATATGAAAAGATGGTGGAAGAAGGAAAAATTAAGCTCTTTAAAAAAGTAGAAGCTCTTGATCTTTGGAGAAAAATGCTCAGCATGCTTTTTGAAACAGGCCATCCATGGATCACTTTTAAGGATCCTTCCAATATTCGATCTCCTCAAGACCATGTTGGAGTAGTGCATTCTTCCAACCTCTGCACTGAGATCTTACTAAATACTTCCAAAGAAGAGACAGCCGTCTGTAACTTAGGTTCTATTAATTTAGCCGAGCATGTGACAGACAAAGGTATTGATGAAAAGAAAATGGCCGCAACAATCAAAATAGCCATCAGAATGCTAGATAACGTCATTGACATTAACTTTTATCCTATTGAAGAGGCTAAAAATGCCAATTTACGCCATAGACCTATTGGCCTTGGAATGATGGGATTTCAAGATGCTCTGTACATAAGCGGGTTTAGCTACTGTTCTGCAGAGGCGGTTGAATTTGCTGATCAAGTGACTGAGATTCTGTCTTATTATGCGATATTAAGTTCCAGTGAGCTTGCCAAAGAAAGAGGCTCCTATTCTACTTATAAAGGATCTAAATGGGAAAGAGGCCTTCTCCCTATTGATACCGTCGATCTTTTAGAAAGAGAGAGAGGAGGCTTTGTATCGGTAGATCGTTCTCAAAAGCTAGACTGGAAAAAAGTAAGAGACTCCATCAAAAAACATGGCATGAGAAACAGCAATACCATGGCTATCGCACCAACTGCTACTATAGCCAACATTACTGGAGTAACGCAATCTATAGAACCCATGTACAAACACCTTTTTGTAAAATCAAACCTATCTGGCGAGTTTACTATTGTAAACCCCTACTTAGTGCAAAAGCTTAAGGCTTTAAACCTTTGGGACAATGAAATGATAGATGATTTGAAATATTTTGATGGTTCAATCGCCGAAATCGAGAGAATTCCTGATGATGTTAAAAGACTTTTCCCAGTCGCTTTTGAAATTGAGCCGGAGTGGTTGATCGAATGTGCTAGTCGAAGACAGAAATGGATCGACATGGGACAATCTTTAAATCTTTATTTAGCTGAACCTAGTGGTAAAAAGCTAAGTCAAATGTATACTTTAGCCTGGGAAATGGGCTTAAAGACCCAGTATTATCTTCGCTCACTCGGAGCTACACAAATTGAAAAGTCCACTATGGATATCAATAAAAGGGGCATACAACCTCGTTGGATGAAAAATAAGTCAGCTTCTTCAGAAATTAAAGTCAAAAGGAATATTTCCGTTCCTGTTTGCAATCTCGAAGAAGGTTGTGAAAGCTGTCAATAAGGAGTAGTAATATGAATCAAACTAAAGATAAGCTCACCGGAGCAGAAAAAAGAGTAAGAGTCAACCAGAAGAGGTTAATCAATTGT
>PFAC01000010.1:2582-28700 GCA_002773835.1 Chlamydiae bacterium CG10_big_fil_rev_8_21_14_0_10_35_9
TGATGTAAACCAGCTAATGCCTCTTAAATATAAATGGGCTTGGGAACACTATCTGAATGGTTGCGCTAACCATTGGATGCCTACAGAAGTTGCTATGACAAAGGACATTGAGCTGTGGAAGTCTAATCAACTCTCTCAAGAAGAAAGAAGAATGATTATGCGGAATTTGGGCTTTTTTGCTACGGCAGAAAGCTTAGTTGGAAATAATATAGTCCTAGCTATTTTTAGGCATGTCACCAATCCAGAGGCACGTCAATACCTTTTAAGGCAGGCATTTGAAGAAGCCATTCACACGCATACTTTCCTATACATAGTCGACTCTCTAGCTTTAGATGAAGGCGAGGTCTTTAACATGTACAATGAAGTAAACACGATCCATAATAAAGACCAGTTTGAAATGAAGCTCACTGAAGACATTTTAAACCCAGACTTTAATACAAACACAAAAGAAGGTGTCCAAAAGTTTTTAGAAAACCTTATTGGTTTTTATATCATTATGGAAGGTATTTTCTTCTATAGCGGTTTTGTAATGATTCTCTCTTTTTTAAGGCAAAACAAAATGGTGGGTATTGGAGAACAGTTTCAATATATCTTGCGAGATGAAACAATTCACTTAAACTTTGGCATTGACCTTATCAACGGCATTAAACAAGAAAATCCGGAAGTTTGGACTCCTGAGTTTCAAGAACATATAACAAATCTTATTAAAGAGGCTGTCGAGTTAGAATACTTGTATGCACAAGATTGCCTTCCTAATGGTCTTTTGGGATTAAACGCTTCTATGTTTAAAGAATACGTTCAGAATATTGCCGACCGAAGATTAGAAAGAATAGGCCTTTCGGCTCAGTACCATTCTAAAAACCCTTTTCCATGGATGAGTGAAACTATTGATCTTGGAAAAGAAAAAAACTTCTTTGAAACAAGGGTTACTGAGTATCAATCAGCATCTAACCTTGTTTGGGACTAATATATTTTCTTCCTCCTTTTTAAAGAGGCTTAAAAGAAACTTTTAAGCCTCTTTTTATTTTTTTAATTTTAAATACCTAACAATTAAATACTAAATAACTATATTTAATATAGATTTTAAAATAAAACCTAACAAGGATTATAATAAAATTATATAGAAAGGAAGAATATGGCAAATCCCATTCCGGAAAGAAAGCAAGTACTTCAAAGAGAGTTAGATATTAATAGACAAACGCAAACTACTCTAAAGAATAGGATCAACCAGCTCCAGCAAAAACATCCAGAAAATGAAGAACCTTTATCTGTATTTTTTTCACAAAGCTTTAAAGATCAGGTAGAATTGGATGAATTAAAAGCTAGAGAAATAGAGTTAATCAAGCTTATTGATGAAGAAGATGAGGTATAACAGATGAAAGGAAAGAAGAAAAAAGTACAAAACCCTCATTTTAACGCTTATTTAGCAATGCAAAAGAAAGTCCAAAAAGCCAACCAAAAACTTACAACAGATTTTAAAAGAAAAAACATGAACTGGAAAAAAGTCTTTGATGACAGCAAGGATCTGCTACTTTTACTCGGTGAATGCAATTATCTTATGAAAGAATGTCAAAAAGGAAAGAAAAAAGGAAAATGGCATTAGTTTTACATTAATTCTGAAAATCTTTATCTTGCTATAGATAATTTCGGAATTTTTCTCATGGCATACGATTTAAAAAAAATAGGCGATTCTTATAAAGGATTTACATTAACCAAAAAACTTCCCATACAAGAACTTCAATGCACCTTGGTAGAGCTAATTCATGAGCCTACAGGGGCCCAAGTGATGCATATCGATTGTAACGATGAGGAAAATTTGTTTTGCATAAATTTTCCAACGATTCCTTACAATTCTAATGGAGTTGCCCACATTCTTGAACATACTGTCTTATGCGGTTCTAAAAAATTCCCTGTAAAAGATCCATTTTTTTCCATGTCCCGAAGAAGTTTACACACGTTTATGAATGCCATGACAGGATCAGATTTCACCTGTTATCCTGCAAGCTCTCAAAATGAAAAAGATTTCTACAATTTATTAGAAGTATATCTGGACGCTACCTTCAACCCACTTCTAAAGAAAATGAGCTTTTTGCAAGAAGGGCATCGCTTAGAGTTCACGGAACCTGCAGATCCCAGCACCCCCCTTCAGTTTAAGGGAATCGTCTACAATGAGATGAAAGGGGCTATGAGCTCTGCTGACGCAAGATTATGGCAGCATTTATTTGAACATCTAACTCCGAACCTTCCTTATGCTTATAATTCTGGTGGGGATCCATTTGTCATCCCTAGTCTTTCTCATCAAGAACTCCTTGACTTTCATAAAACGCATTACCACCCATCTCTTGCTCAGTTCTTTTTCTATGGAAACTTTCCATTAAAAAAACACCTCGACTTTATTGAAGCTAAAGCTCTAAAAGGAGTAACAAAAATATCCAAATTACCTCCTATAGGAGAACAACCTCTCTTTTCTTCTCCGAAGTATGCTGTTGAAAGTTATCCAGTATCTGAAGATGAAAGATTGGAAAACAAGTCTGTCGTTTCCTTTTCCTGGTTAGTTACCAAAGCTACACATGTTGAGGAGGTATTACTGATTACTCTCCTCGATCAAATATTAATGGGAACAGATGCCTCTCCTTTAAAATCAGCTCTTTTAGAGTCTGATTTATGTACTCAAGCAGATGCCTATTTAGACACTGACATAACACAAGTACCTTGGGTTATTGTTTGTAAAGGATGTAATGAAGAAAAAATAGAAACCTTGCAAAAGGTTTTAATGGAAGCAATCCATAAAATTACACAAGAAGAAATCCCTCAAAAGCTTATAGAATCAGCTCTACATCAAGTAGAGTTTTCTAGATCCGAAATTACAAGCGACTCTAATCCCTTTGGCCTTACTCTCTTTTTTAGAAGCGTGATCCCTAAAATGTATGGAGCTGAACCTGAAAATGCATTAATGATTCACTCACACTTTAAGAAAATAAGGGAGAAAACGAAAGATCCTTTATTTTTACCTAATTTAATTAAAAAGTACTTTTTAGATAACCCACACTTTTTAAGGCTACATTTAAAGCCAAGTAAAACACTATTAAATGAAGAGTATGAAAAAGAACAAAACTTATTAAAAACAATCCAAGAAAAATTAACTGACTCAGAAAAAAAAGCCATTGTCCTTAACGCCCAAGAACTGGATATTTTTCAAAAACAACAAGAAAATGAATCGATTGAATGCCTTCCTAAGATAACTATTAAAGACGTTTCTTCTGAAATTAAAGACTATTCATTAGAGAATTATCATCAAGATAATTTAGATGTTTTTTATCATGAATGTTTTACTAATAAAATAGTTTATGCAGATATCTTTTTCGACCTTCCTAACATTGAAAACGACGACCTTACCTATTTATCCTTATTCCAAACCCTACTAACTGACCTAGGTGCAAAAGAAAAAAGCTACCAGCAAACACTAGAATATATGCAGGAGTATACAGGAGGTGTGGATGCAAGCATTTCCTTACATATCCAAGCCGATAACCCCAGAAACTGTAAACCTACATTCTGCCTTAGAGGTAAAGCTCTTTATAGAAATACTGAAAAGCTGTTTGCCATTTTAAAAGACTTCTTAACTGCTCCCAAAGTAGAAGATCCCAAAAGAATTAAGCAACTTCTATTACAACTCAATAGCCATTTAGAGGCTCAAGTTAATAGAAATGCTATGCAATATGCTGTTTTATCCTCTTTAAGTGGTCTATCTCCTTGTTCTTATGTCTATAACCAATGGCATGGACTCCCTTTTTTCAAGCTTATTAAATTTCTTGTGCAAGATATTGATCAAGGGGTAGCTCTCGTCATTAAAAAATTCAAAGAGTTTGTAGCAAGAGTTTTAAATATCCATCAAATGCATCTTGTGCTTGCCTGTGATCGAGAGCACTTTGAGTCGATAAAATCACAGAACTTTTTCCAAGTCAATGACATAAAAAGCAGGGAAATTACCCCATGGAACAATGACTTTTCTGTAACCCCAGTATTTTCTCATAGTTATGAATTAGCTTTGCCTGTAGCATTTACCAGTATGGCTTATAAAGCAGTGGGCTTTACTGATAAACACTCTCCTCATCTTCTTATTGCAACTCACCTAATGGAAAACCTTGTTTTACATAACGCCATAAGAGAAATTGGAGGAGCTTACGGCAGCGGAGCTACATACTCTCCTACCTCTGGTCATTTTTACTTTTATGCTTATCGAGACCCACATATTAAAAGTTCCCAAAAAGCCTTTGAAAAAGCTATTAACTTTATTGCTGAAGAAAATTTTTCAGAAGACCAGTTAGAAGAAGCCAAATTAGGAGTTATTCAAAGTATTGACTCTCCTATTTCTCCTGGTAGTAGGGCTGTTACTGCCTATATTTGGCAAAAGGCAGGCAAAACGTCTTCCATGAGAAAAGATTTTCGAAAAAAAGTTTTACAAGCTTCAAAAAAAGATATTACAGAGGCAGTAAAAACCTGCTTGTCCTCTCAAGAATCTAAGGGCATTTTGGTTACTTTTGCAGGACCTAACTTGTTAAAAAAAGAACTCAACGAATCGTTTCCTAGATTTAAAATATAAAAAATATATCTTTATAATTTATTAATATTTAATAACGATAATATTAATTAAAAACTAATTTATATTATGTTTAATAATATTACTACTTATAAAGCTATTGAAATACAGCAGAATCTTGGTGATTTGAATACTCTTCAAACAGCTGCTGAGAATGGTCTTATTGTAAGATTGGACTATAAAAAAAATATTTACACACTGCAATCTGGTTGGAGCCATTCATTAAGTAACTTCTTTATTAAGTGGTATAAGGAAGGGTTTGTTTCTGCTTGGAAAAACCAAACAAGCCCCCTTCTACAAAAAATTCAATCTGTTTTCGAAGATCGTCTAAATATTATCAAATATGAAAGCTATGCAGGAATAAAGCAACAAGAAGCAAAGTTAGAAAAACAAAAGTCTCATACGTTATTCGAGCAAGATAAAGTTTACCAAACAAACAGAAGGGAACTTGTCACTGAAGCAAGCCATAAAATTGCTGCCTTAAAAGCACACAGAGAGCTACCAAATGATCAGCTACAAGCTGGAGTTGCATTAGAAAAACAAAAACTTTTAATGGCTGTTAAAAAATTAAACAACCAATTTAAAGAAGCTCAAATTACAGCATTACAAACTTATCATGAAAAAAGCGTTACTTTGTATGATAGAAAAGTAGAAGCCATAAAAGAGTATAAAAAAAAGGCTGCCTCCTTAAATACAATTCTTGATAACGTCCAACCTATGATTACAAGAATTATGCAAAAACTAGAAATGCCTAGTTTTATTCATAAATTGAAGGGCCGCTTCACCTTGATTAGTGAATTGAACGACTCACTGGAATATCCTGAAGCTCCAGAATTAGCACATCAAAGAGCTCCAGAATTATTTACCCCCCTATTGGAGCCTAAAGAACGATTGAAAGAAATCCAGCAGTTTTTCCAAAGTCTTCAAGAAGAAAATTTAGACCTAGAAATTGTTCGCAAGGTTATACGAAGGGAAAAACCAGTACAACTTGAAGAATGGCGAGATGCAAAAAAAAGCCAAGGACAGCAAGTTCTTTACATTCTAGAAGAAATGGTATCAGACCTTAAAAAAATCAAGCACGACTATTCAGATTATAGACAAGAAGTCGATAGACTCAAGGTACACATTATGGTAGAGCTGCCTACAATACCTTATCAGGAAATTGTAGCATCCAATCTTTACCAAGACATAATCGCAATATAAACTTGTTCTTGTTGCAAAATTCACCTCAGAAGATAATAATTCCCAGTTTAATCGACTAAGGAGCAAGTGAGGTAATTATGCAAAATATTAAAAAGTCTTTTATAGTATTGGCAGTAATAACTTCTTTCTTATCACTACAACTGCAAGCCTCCAACATCAATGGTAAAAAAGTATTAGAAGAGACATCTCAAGCGTTTATACAAATTGGAAAAAGTGCTGTTCCTGCAGCGGTTTTTATAAAATCAGAGATAAAGCAACAAAACACAGCACATTTTGGACAGGATCCTTTTGATTTGTTTAACGATGAATTCTTTAAAAGATTTTTTGGAGCACCTTCTGTTAGACCAAGATCAGAGCCCCAACCTGAACTATCCAGCGGATCGGGCTTTATTGTTTCTTCTCAAGGTCATATACTTACAAATTTTCATGTGGTCAAGGATGCTGAAACGATCAACGTCTTATTAAATGACGGTCGCGAATTTAAAGCTACCCTGATAGGATCGGATCCTAAGACTGATCTTGCTGTTTTAAAAATTGACGCCAAAGACCTTCCTTTCCTCAAATTTGGAGATTCAGACAATTTACAAATTGGTGAGTGGGTAGTAGCTATAGGCAACCCTTTTGCTTTAGAATCTACTTTAACTCATGGTGTTGTCAGCGCTAAAGGAAGACAAGATCTTGGTATCACTTCACTAGAAGATTTTATTCAAACAGATGCTGCTATCAATCCAGGAAACTCAGGTGGTCCTCTTTTAAATTTAGAAGGTGAAGTGATAGGTATTAATACTGCAATTATTTCTAGAAATGGTGGTTACATGGGTATTGGGTTTGCAATCCCCAGTAATATGGCCAAACATGTTCTTGATCAAATTCTAGATACAGGCGTTGTTAAAAGAGCCTATTTAGGCATTATGCTGCAACCATTAGACAAAGACTTAATCGACGCTCTTTCTTTAGATGAAAACTCTGAAGGTATTTTAATTTCAGAAGTAATGAAAGACTCCCCCGCTGAAAAAGGTGGATTAAAGCATGGTGATATCATTGTAGGACTTAATGGCAAAGCTGTAAAAAACCCTAATAAGTTTAGAAACGAAATAGCATTAATGAATCCAGGTACATCTGTTAATTTGAATATTTTACGAAGTGGAAAACAAAAGTTACTTACAGTAAAACTTGGGATTCTTTCTGAACAGGAAATAGGTTCTGTTGAGTTTTTTGACAAATTAGGCATTGATGTAGACAGCTTGTCAAATATATCAGCTGACATGCTATCTAAACTTGGCTTAGAGCCTCATGAAAATGGTGTCTTGATTACTAAAGTTAAACCAGGTTCCCCCGCAGCGCAGGCAGGATTAAGACCTTATTATCTTATTACTGCTCTCGTTGTTAATTGGAAAAATCAAATTAAAATAAACAATTCTAGTGACCTTACCAAAGCACTTCAAGAAGTTGCTGGCAACAAATACGTAGTTTTGATTGTAAGACACCAAAAGTATCAGAAATATTATACTTTAAAAATCCAATAAGATAATGCCCTCGAAAAGAGGGCTTATTTACTTAGCTGTGTTATCAGCCTTAACATTCTATCTAAAATTGACTGGGATTTTTTACTGACTTCCTCAAAAGGAGATTGTAGCAACTCAGTTAAAACTTCTCTTTCTTTTAGAAAAATTTCAGAAAAATCTCTTGTATCTACAGTAAGCATATCAACCGACTTTTCAACAACTCCAAGCCTTCTTTCAATAAGCGTCAATAAAGAATTATGTAAAGATCGTTTGATAGAAGAAATTTTCTTTTCCTGTTGATCAAGCTCTTCTTCTGCGGTTTCTAATAAATTAGAAAGATAATTAATGTTTTTAATTTCATTAAGATCTTTAAACATCTCCATTTGAGTCAATTCCAAGTGATTAGATCTCTGGCATGCCATACAGAGCAAAAGGAAAAAGAAAAGGGATTTATACATCTATTTCAACTTATTTATAAAAGACTGAAAGTCTTGGTCTTCAGAAATAGATTGGAATACCTCTTCATTCAATATTTTTTCAAGACTTAAATTTCCAAAATGAAAAGCTGTTTGCAACCACCCACCTGCAAACTTTCCCTTTTTTAAGTGAGCAAATGCCTTAGCATTTTTTATAGCTACTTCCTGTGTTGGAGCTGCTTGATAACATTCAGTGGAAAGCTCAGCTACTAACTCATAATTTTTATGAATATAGGCTAAGCGATGTAATAAACAAAGCGCTTCGGGGGTTAAATTATCTTTATGAGGTAATAGCAGTTGATATGCTTTTTCCACATTTTGCTCATCGTAATATAAAAAAGCTAAGTACTGGCTTGCTGTTATATTTACTATTCCGGATTTAGCTTTAGCAACAACTTCTTCAAAAAGATGTTTAGCTTCTTGTTTTTTGTTTTGTCTCAAAGCAGCTTCTGCTTTCATACTTAAATTTTTTACAGTCTCATCTTGATCATAACTTGTTAAGTTCTTTGATCTTCTCCAAGAATCAAAAGCTTGAAAAGCAAAGAGAAAAAATAAAGCACCCACTATAAAAAATTTTGTCAGGAAAAAGTAAAGACTAATAAGGCCGGCTATGATCATGCCGACAAAAAGAGCATAACGAATACCCTTTACCCCCCAAATGCCTTCAAAAATTATACGGAGTAGCTGCCCTCCATCCAATGGAAGTACTGGAAGCAAATTGACAATACTCCAGAAAAGGTTCACGAATTGAAGAATTTGAAAGGATCTTATAAGAAGAGGGTTTTGCAAAAAGTGCAACTGTAAAATCAATGTGGCAAATACAAATAAAAATATTCCAAACAATGGCCCATTAAATGTGATAATAAATTGTTGCCAAAGCTTTAGTTTGTCACCCTGATAAGACGTAAGGCCCCCTAAGGCAATAAAATCTATTCGAGGATGCTTACCAAAAGCAATAGCAGTTAGAGCATGACCCATTTCATGAACTAGGATTGAAAGAAAAATAATGGCTACCCAAATCAAGGTGCCAACAAGAACTCCTGCACCTAAAAAAGAATGGTTCAACCACCCAATTAAGGTGGCAAAAATCCAAAATAAAGGATTTACTCTGATGGGAATTTTATATTTTGACATTTTATTTTTGTAATGCTTGTTGTATTACAAGGCCCATTTCAGCTGGGTTTTCTGTAACTATTGAACCTGCTTTTTGCAGCGCTTCAATTTTTGCTTTAGCAGTCCCCTTACCTTGCGATATGATAGCTCCAGCATGTCCCATCCTTCTACCCGGAGGAGCCGTGACACCTGCTATAAAAGCTGCTGTCGGCTTCTTCGCATTAGCCTTTATCCACTCTGCAGCTTCTTCTTCTGCTGAGCCTCCAATCTCACCTATTAACAAAATAGCGTGTGTTTGTTCATCTTCATTAAATAATTTCAAAGCATCAATGAAGTTTGTACCATTTAAAGGATCACCCCCGATACCAATACATGTCGATTGACCTAAGCCTAACTGAGTTGTTTGCCAGACAGCTTCATAAGTCAATGTCCCCGATCTAGAGACAATACCAATATTTCCTTTTTTATGGATGTATCCGGGCATAATACCTAGTTTACACTCATCAGGGGTAATGATGCCAGGGCAATTTGGCCCTATTAAGCGACTAGTCTTTGATAAGTCCATTACCCGCTTAACCTCTATCATATCTTTGATCGGAACACCCTCTGTAATACAGATAATCAGCTCTATATTTGCATCTTCTGCTTCTAAGATAGCATCAGCGGCAAAAGGTGCCGGAACAAAAATCAAGGAAGCATTGACATCAAGTTGTTTTTTTGCTTCGTAAACGGTATCAAAAACGGGAAGTCCTAATACTTCTAATCCCCCTTTTCCTGGAGTCACTCCACCTAAAATCTTTGTTCCATACTCTAAGCAAGCTTCAGCATGAAACTTACCGGCTTTGCCTGAAAGGCCCTGTACAATTGCTTTTGTCTCATTATTGACTAAAATGGGCATATCTCTATAAACCTTTTTTAGCAGCAGCAACAGCTTTCATAGCCGCTTCATTTAAATCTTTAGCTGTTTCAATAGGCAGGTTAGATTCTAGCAGCATTTTCTTTCCCTGCTCTACATTTGTGCCTTCCATCCTTACAACTAAAGGAACGTGGATTTTCAATTCTTTAGCAGCTTGCAAGATCCCTTCAGCTAATACTTCACAATTCATAATGCCACCAAAAATGTTCACTAAAACAGCCTTGACATTAGGATCTGACAGAATAATGCGGAAACCGGCTGCTACCTTTTCTTTAGAGGCTCCTCCACCTACATCTAAAAAATTAGCAGGTTTTGAGCCATGCAGCTGGATAATATCCATAGTAGCCATAGCAAGACCAGCACCATTGACCATACAGCCAATATCGCCTTCCATTGCGATATAGGCGAGGTCAAATTCCTTGGCTGATACTTCAGATTTAGAAACTTGAGATGGGTCAAAGTAGTAGGCAAGATCAGGTTGTCTAAATAGCGCATTATCATCAATTGTTAATTTGGCATCAATAGCAAAAAGTTGATTTTCTTCGGTAAGAACTAAAGGATTAATTTCTAAAAGAGTAGCATCCTTTTCCGTAAACATTTTAGCAAGATTAAAGGCAATATCTGCCCCTTGGTCAGCCAGTTTTTCCTTCCATCCCATAAAATTTGTCAAAGTTAAAAGCTGATATTTTTTTAGAGTTCCATTCAAGGATAAAGGAAGCTTTAAAATTTTATCTGGATGCTTGGCGGCTACTTCCTCTATCTCCATCCCGCCTTCCGGAGAGGCTATCATTACAGCTTTGGAAGTGGCCCTGTCCATAATTATACCGAGATAATACTCCTTTTTAATAGAAGCTGGCTTGGAGATAAGGACTTTTTCTGATATTAGCCCCTCTTTTCCTGTTTGATTGTTCACTAACTTAAAGCCGATCAACTCTTGCGCGTAACTGATTATTTCATCTTTTGTTTTAGCAAACTTAACGCCACCTGCTTTACCTCTTCCTCCTGCATGAACCTGAATTTTTACTATAGCCTGGTTAAAATCGTGAGATTCTATAAATTTTTCCACTTCTTCAATTTTAGCTGCTACAGTCCATTCAGGCACAGGGATGGCGTACTTTTGTAAAACTTCTTTTGTCTGATATTCGTGTAAGTGCATTTTTATTCTTCTTTAGAATTTTCTATATATGATACGATTTAATTTCTTAGAAAGACTTTTATTTGCTTTATGTTAGGTTTTTTCAAATCAAAATTAAAAAAAATCTCCAAATCCCTTTCCACTATTAAATTTACTCTTGGGGATAAAATTCGTAGGATCTTATCTGGAAAAGTAGATGAATCGGCCTATGAGCACCTCGAACAGCTTTTTTTTGAAGCTGATTTAGGGGCTGAACTTTCTATGGACTTAGTGGAAAGAGTACGAAGAAAAATTCAAAAAAACAAAGAAATTTCTTCTGAAGAAATTTTAAAGGATATTAAAGAAGAGCTACTTACTTACTTCCCCGAAAATAAAAAAAACCTTGAAGTTGATAAAAAGCCTTACGTTGTCATGATCGTTGGGGTTAATGGAAGTGGAAAAACTACCTCTATTGCAAAACTTGCTTCCAAATTAAAAAAAGAAGGGAAAAAAGTTTTATTAGTAGCAGGAGATACCTTTAGAGCAGCAGCCATTGAGCAACTTGGCAAGTGGGCTGAAAAAATTGGCATCGATTGCATAAAGTCTAAAACTGGAAGTGACCCTGCAGCTGTAGTTCATGATTCCTTAACGGCGGCAAAAGCTAGAGATGTGGATGTGGTATTGATAGACACAGCTGGGCGACTGCACACAAAAACTGACTTGATGCATGAATTGGAGAAAATTAAAAGAGTATCTTCAAAGCTTATTGATAATGCCCCTCATGAAACTCTGCTGGTATTGGATGCGACAACAGGTCAAAATGCCTTAGACCAAGCTAAAACATTTCATCAGTTCACCCCTATTTCTTCCATTATTTTAACAAAATTGGACGGTAGTGCTAAAGGTGGCATTGTTGTTGCTATTCAAAAACAATTACAAATCCCGGTAAGCTGGGTTGGACTTGGAGAAAGCGAAGAGGATTTTATTCCTTTTGACGCTAAAGAGTTTTTAGATGCTCTTTTATCAACCAATAATTAACACTTAAAATCAAAATAATTTCTTTAAAATAGGTAAAAAAAAATTAATTAAATTAAAAAAAATCTATTCTTAATTATTTTTCCAGTGTTAAAATGTTAACCATAATTACTAATTTTCAAATACTGGGGTGAAACAAATGTCTTCTATTACTAACGTAAGTAGCGCTACCATTACACATAGTTTTTCAACTATAAAAAACCAAATGTCTAACATTGCCTCTAAGGTTTCTAAAGCAGTTTCATTTATTTTAAATAAATTGCAGAACTTTTTTTATAAAGTGAAATGCAATTTCTTTCAAACAAAGGCTGGCTTTGCGAAAGATCCTAACGCCTTAGCAAAGCAAGGGGCTCTTAAAAGACAAATAGCGGCAACTACTTCTGCTATTTTCGATCTTAATCTAATGCCACCAGAAGTTTTTGTAAGTCGTTTACCAGAATCCGAAAGAACCGAATTACTAGAATACATTGCAAATCAATCAACCCCTTCCAATTTTGAAAGTTTTAAAAGAACTGTTACAAATTGTTTTTATAATGATGCTATGGCAAGAGCAGGTCAAAATCTCGTCAATAATAGAGACATTGCTGCCTTTCAAGAAATTCACCGTTATAAAGCAGAGTTAAGATCATCTATGCAAGACTATAGCAGAGACTTAGAAGCGCGACTTGCCGCACTCTCAAAATAGATGTCGACTTTTGATAGTTTTTCCATATAAAGGGGTTGAATTTTCAGCTCCTTTTTTGTTAAAAAAAAATCCAATTTCCTCTTTTTAGTAAATGCATTAAAATAAACATGAATGACGGTTTATTTAATACATGCAAAAAGAATTTTCCTCACTTATTAGAGACTCTATAAGATTTGTTGAACAAAATAGGTCCCTGCCTTTTTTTGAAGGTTTTCTATTAGAAAAAAAATCGATTAAAAAGCGGCCTGTAAAAAAGCCTATAGTCAAGGTAGAAAAGCAAACAGCACCTACTTTGCCTAAAGCTGAGCCTTCCAAAAAGCAAGAACCGCCAAAGCCTATTGTAAAAGAAACAGCTGCCCCTTTGAGAGAAACACCGGTTATTTCAGAAAAAGTTATTGATCGGTTTGAAGATGTTAAGATGCATGTACGAAAAGTACTTCCTGAAATTCCTTACATTCAAGATATCCCTACTGATCAACAAGCTAAGATCATTGCTGAAAATTGGAAATATCACAGTCAGATTTCCCCTTTTATTATTTTGTACAATTCAAAAAACCAAAAGGAAAAAACCTTTTTGGAAAACCTTGCTAAAGCACTAAGCGTTTATTTTGTGCCGACAAAAGTAATCTTTGCAAATGAAATTGAGAAAGAGAATCGGTGGGAAGTGATTTTAGACCCTTCTGTGCTCAAGTTTATAATAGCTCCAGATGATCAGATATGGGATCTTCCCCATATGATGAGCCACTATAGTGAAAACCCTGCTAAATCACTAGTTTTCCTAGATGAAGTTCCTTTATTTTTAATCCCTAATTTATCCATGTATTTTCAAGACCCAACTTTGAAAAGCTCACTTTGGAAAGCAATATGTCAAAAAGTTTCCGCGTTGCAACTGTCATTGTAGAGAGAAAAATTGCATCGCCCTTAGATTACGAAATACCTGAAAAGTACTTAGCAAAGGTTCAAAAAGGTTCAAGAGTAAGCATCCCTTTAAGAGGAGAAATTTGCCATGGTACTGTTATCGACATTAAAGCAGAAAGTACTTTCAAAACATTAAAGCCTATCACTGAGCTAATTTATGAAAAGCCCCTATTATCTGAAAACTTGTTGAAACTTGCTTATTGGATGCAAGAGTACTATTGTACGACTCTTTACCATGTACTTCGTCTTTTTATTCCAAAAGCTGTTAAAGAAAAAATCATGCCTAAAGCGAGTGTCTTTTTGCGACTCGCTCATTCTAAGGAAAAAACAGCAAACTACATTTCAAAAATCAGAATAAAATCCCTAAAGCAGGCTGAAGTCCTTGAAAAACTTTTAAAAAGTACACAAGGGTTATATCAAACACAACTACTGGAAGGTGCTACTTTTTCTTTGAGCTCCATTGCATCACTGGTAAGCAAGGGATGGATAAAAAAAGAGGCTATTTTTTTTAATGAGCCAGAAAATTTTTTTCAGAGCCCCAAAAAAACATTAAGTGAAGAGCAAAAGACTTGCCTCGATGCCATTGAAAAAAGTGATGGCTTTCAAGTGCATTTAATCTTTGGAGTTACAGGAAGTGGTAAAACAGAAGTCTACCTTCAAGCTATTGAAAAAGTGTTAAAAAGAAATAAAACAGCTTTAGTTTTAGTTCCTGAAATAGCACTCACAACGCAACTATTGGAGAGATTTAAAGCACGTTTTCAAGAAAAAATTGCCGTACTTCACCATAAAAAAAGCCAAGGGGAAAGGTTTGATGCACATGACAAACTCTTACATAAAAAAGCAACTATTGCTATTGGCGCTAGATCATCCATTTTTGCACCTATGCAAGATTTAGGGATTATTATTGTTGATGAAGAGCATGAAGGCTCTTTTAAGCAACAAGAAGAAAATCCTTTTTATCACGCAAGAGATGTAGCTGTTATGAGAGGAAAAATAGAAAACTGCCCTGTCATTTTAGGATCTGCTACCCCTTCTATTGAAAGCTTCTATAACGCTCAAGTAGGTAAATATCATCTAAGCGCTATTACTAAGAGACCTAGCCAAGCTACCATGCCTGATATTCATATTGTAGACATGAAAAAAGAGTACCAGCGTCTAGGAGGGTTTTCACACTTTTCTGAAATTTTGATAGAAAAAATGAAAGAAAGATTTTCCAAAGGAGAGCAAACCATCCTCTTTTTGAATAAGCGTGGCTATTACAGTTCTTTTTTCTGTAAAGGTTGCGAAAATATCATTACTTGTCCTCACTGTGCGTTGAGCCTTACCTATCATAAAAAAGAAAATATTTTATCCTGTCATTTATGTGACTATAAGCAGCCCCTACCAAGGTCCTGTCCCAAATGTCACTCTTCTCTCCTTCAATATAAAGGTTTTGGAACTGAACATGTGGAAAAAAGTCTTAAGGCTCTTTTTCCTGAAATGAGAACATTAAGAATGGACAGCGACACTACCAAGAGAAAAAAAAGTCATGAAACTTACCTTAAAGAATTTCGATCTGGTAAAGCAGATGTACTGATTGGAACACAAATGATCGCTAAAGGCCTACATTTTCCCTCTGTTACTTTAGTAGGGGTATTGAATGCAGACAGTTCTTTATTTATACCTGATTTTAGAGCTCAAGAAAAAGTATTCCAGCTTCTAACTCAAGTATCCGGAAGAGCCGGAAGAGCTGAGATAAATGGGGATGTTGTTATACAAACTTTTCAACCTGAACACCCAATTATTTTAAAGGCAAAAAACCAAGACTATTTATCTTTTTATGAAGAAGAGATTACTTCCAGAAACGCCTTTGAATATCCCCCTTTTACTCATTTGTGGAAAATAACTTTTACTGGCACTCAGGAAAAACTAACAGAAGAAAGTGCCCATAAATTCCGGCAAGCATTAATGAAAGTGGCTCCTAGCGGATACCATTTTCACCCAATTTGTCCCTGCGGTTATGCAAAAATTAAAGACCAATATAGATTTCAGCTGTTAGTTAGAGGAAAAAAAGTATTGGCATTCAATAAAGCCATTAAAAAAGTACAGCAAATGCTTCCTAAAATAAAAGCGACTGTTGATGTCGACCCTAATATGATTTTTTTCTAAACTCTACAACGGTATTTTCTGAAAAAGTCTTTTTTTGCCACAAGTTTTGCTGGAAATATCCCTGCCAGTAAAAAAGATCATTACCATCAATACATCTAGCACCTTTTTCTTTTGCTTTTTGAAGGACTTGAGTAAGTCTCTTGGTTCTGACTACATCTAAAACCACAGTGCCTTTTTTTAGTGTGCTGAAGTCAAGGTTCAATAAAGATCCCAGCATTTCAGCAGAGGTGGCTTGTATAATTAGGTCATAACATGAAAAGTCAATTTTTTTTATATCTTGGAAAACTGTTATGTTTTTAGGGAAAAATTCCTGCACTCTTGATAAGGTACGGTTATAAATAGCAAAATGTATGTTTCTTTTTTTACCTTCCTCATAAATTGCTCTAGCGGTAGCACCAGCCCCAAGTAACAAAGCTTTCTTAACAAAAGGGTTTATAGCAAAAATAGCTTTTATCGCTCCTATTCCATCTGTATTCTCTCCCCTCCAGGACCGATTTTTGATAAGGGTGTTGACAACCTTTTGTTTGTTTTCAATATAAGGCGTCATTTTTTGTTTTAACGGAGTTGTGACACTAATTCCATGAAAGGGAAATTCTTTTTCTATTTGAAAAAAAGCATCCAGCTCTTCAGGAACCAGCTCCATCTTCACATAAACTGCATTGACTTTGTGTTTTTGAAAAAATTGGTTATGAAATATATGACCAATACTCTGTGAAATCGGACTGCCAATTAATGCAAAGACTTTTGTCTGTTTATTAAGGTTTTGAAAATGATAAACGTCATGAAGAGCATTTAAGGAAACCTGCCCCATGAGCCCTTTAATAGAAGTATAGTTCATATAATTGCCAGCTATTGGCCCTAAAACTCTTGTAATGTCACCTTTAGGCCCAAGACACATGCCGCTTAAATTAGGAAGCTTTGCATTTTTCACAAAACTTAGCATACGTAGAGAGTCAAGATAGGAATTAGCAAAACAAGCAAATTTATAGGCAGAAAAAAGGGGATGCTGCATGTCCTTTAAAAGAACATCTAAAATGTCCGGAGTTTCTGTAAGGTTATGGAAGGATCGTATAAGCTTAATTTTAGGATAGAGCTTCTTAATTTTTTCTGCGAAAAAAAGAGGCACATCATGCTCTAGGTCTAAATAATCCGGCTTAAAAGCCAACAGTTTTTCTATAAGCTCCCATCTTTTACTTTCCTCTATATCTAAAGCTCCTCCTTCTTTTTTACGTCTTAGAGTTAATATCCAGTTTTTATCAGAAGGAACTGTTTTAAAAGGAAAAAGATCAAACCTTAACTCATAAAGATCAAAAGGATATCTTGTATCTTCCAAAGGCCCATCTAAACAACGAACTAGCATGACTTTTCTCCATTAAGATAGTCAACAGCTAGTTGAATGTCTTCTTGAGTTAATGGTCTTTTAAAATCAACTTGACCAATTCTATTCAACAAAGTGCAATAAATAATGTGACTTTGATTTTTTTTATCTCTTAAAAGAGTTTCAGACCACTTTTTAACAGGATAATGCTCAAAAGAGATCTTAGAAAACATGGGTAAAAGATGACTTCTAACTATCATAAAATCATCTTTAGAAAGACCATTTTTTTTCATTGATAGAAACGACTCTATAATAAGGCCTATACAGACAGCTTCTCCATGGGAAATTGCAAAGTTAGAAAGCCGCTCTAGAGCATGCGCAAATGTATGACCAAAATTAAGAGACTGCCGCCTTCCCTCATCATGCAGATCATTTTGCACAAATCCTTTTTTGATATGAATAGAATCTAAAATTAATTCATCAGGAACTGAGGGTGTATTGATTAAAGAAGCTGCTTTATAAAAATGGTCTGAGGAAAAAATAAGACCATGCTTGACCATTTCTATAAGACCATTATTTATCTCTTTTTGAGGAAGGGTCGTTAAAAAATAAGAATCTAAAAGTAATAAATCTGGCTCATAAATTGTGCCGATTAAGTTTTTCCCAAAAGAAGTATTTATCCCATTCTTGCCACCAATAGCTGCATCAACCATTGCTAATAAAGTTGTAGGTATAAAAGCTAGTTTAATTCCTCTGCAAAAAGTGGCAGCTATAAATCCAGTCAGATCTAATGTCACTCCACCACCTAAAGCTATGAGACAAGTATCTTTATTAAAGTTTAAAGCAAATAACTGATTTTCTAGGTCGGATTTGGTTTGCGCTGTTTTGTGCTCTTCTCCTGAAAAATGCGTAAGCAGTTCAACTTCCAGTCCATTTTTTTTACATAATTGAACGAGTTTTTCGCCCCAAAGCTTCTCGACATTTTTATCGCAGATAAGAGCAAAACGACTAGCAAGAGCAGATAGGGAGTGAACCCAATTATTGGAAAGAAAAAGCTGACTTTTGATTATTTTTGTCATTCAGTTGTGCTGCTTGGTTCATTAAAATACTATCTGCAAGAACAATTGCCAGCATGGCTTTCACAACAATAACAGCTCTAATGCCAACACATGGATCATGCTTTGCTTTTGAAGATAAGGTAAACTGTACATTTTCATTTTTCACAAAATCAACGGTGTTCTGATGCTTTTTTATACTCGAAGTTGGCTTAAAGCAAACTCTTCCGATAATTGGCATACCATTGGAGATCCCCCCTAAAATCCCACCGGAATGATTAGAGGTTAAAAAAACATTTCCCTCTTTGCATTCATAACTGTCATTGCTTTCAGATCCTTTTTTTTCAGCCAAAGCAAATCCATCGCCTACTTCAAAACCTTTACTTGCCGGTATACTCAGCATGGCCTTTGCTAAGTTGGCTTCCAGTTTTTCATAAATAGGATCGCCTAGACCAACAGGAACATTCAAAGCTATAAATTCTACTATTGCCCCTGATGAATCCCCTTGTTCTTTTAAAGAAAGTAAATAGTTTTCGATTTTTTGGGAGGCAGTTTCATCCGGACAAAAAATAGGACTACTATCTATTTTTTTCTGGCAAGCTACAAGATCTGCATAATCAATTTCTTCAATTTTAAAGGGACCAACTTGTTTTAAAAAACTTAGTAAAGTGATATTACTGTTATGTAATATTTTATTAGCAACAGCTCCCGCAGCCACCCTTGCCACTGTTTCTCTGGCTGACGCTCTTCCCGATCCATTATGATCAAAAACCCCATACTTATTAAGATAAGTATAATTAGCATGTGATGGTCGGTATAGGTTTTTTAAATCTTGATAGGCTGAGGAGACAAATGCTGTATTTTCTACAAGAATTGTAATAGGCGCTCCAGTTGTTTTCCCTTCAAAAACCCCTGAGGCAATAATCGCCTTGTCCTTTTCTTTACGAGGTGATACAAATAGATTATTTCCAGGTCTTCTAAGTGCTAAGGCCTGATTTATGTCATCTTCTGTTAAAGAAATATTAGATGGACAGCCATCAATTATCACTCCAACCAATTTTCCGTGAGATTCTCCAAAAGTTGTAATACGAAATTGCGACCCAAATGAATTACTTGCCATTTTTAAAAAACTGTATTACCTGCTTTTTTGCTCTTTCTTGTGTGTTTTCTTTAAGATCGACTGTAAAATCAGCTACACTTCGATATATGCTATTCCTTGCTTGAAAGGTGCTTTCAAAATCAGACAACAAAAAGGGAGGTATTCGACCTGTTTCGATTCTTTTTTTTAAAAGCTCTTCCGGCAAGTGCAAGTATACCATTTTGCCTAATCGCTTTAAAACTCTTAAATTTTTTTGATCAAGGACGCTTCCCCCTCCAGTGGCAATAACAGTATTAGAGATACCTTCTATAGAGTGAATGACTTTCCTTTCAATTTTCCTAAAAAACTCCTCTCCATATTTTTCATAAATTTCAAAGTAGCTAAGCGTTAATTCAGGATCAAAAGTCCTCTCGATTAGTCTGTCTATGTCTATAAATTGATATTTCATCATCTGAGCTAAAGAGGGGCCTAAAGTAGACTTTCCAGACTTTTTAAATCCAATTAGTATTATGTTGTTACCCATTCAATATTTGCTCCAAATTTAATTATATTATCAAAAAAATTAGGATAACTTTTATTTACACAGTCAACATCTTCAATGATTGTTTTACCCTTTTTAGTACTTAAAGCTGCAACAGAAAGTGCCATAGCAATCCTATGGTCTTTTCGACTATTAAGCTTTGCACCATAAAGATCTGACGGCCAAATTACAAGCTTATCATCAAAATATTTTATTTTAGCTCCCATTTTTTCTAATTCCTTGGAAATAGCTTCTAAGCGGTTAGATTCTTTTTTCTTGGCAATAGAACAATTAACAAGCTCTAGTTTTGTTTTTGTAAAACATCCCAACACAGCCAAAACAGGCACTGCATCAATAAAGTCATTCACATCGATAGATCCGCCACTTAACGATTCGGACGGATAGATAAAAACCTTTTTATTTTCCTGGTCTATTTCAATATTGGCTCCCAATCGGATCAGTTCATAAAACAACCTCTTGTCCCCCTGGACATCAGCCATATCCAGGTTGGATAAAATGGTGCTTTTTTTAGTAATGATGCTGGCAATAGCAGGAAAAGCAGCAGAGCTGAAGTCTCCTGGCACACTATAGAAGAAACCATCATAAGAAATAGGCCCATTAACCGTATATGTATGATAATTGTTGACTTTGATATGAGCTCCCAGATTTCTTAGCCAGTTCAAAGTAAGCTCAACCCAGGGCTTTTCTCCAGGATTGTTAACGTGAATTATGGTCGTACCCTCTAAAAAAACTGAAGCCATTAAAAGAGCTGAAACAGGCTGAGAGTCTTGCCCTTCTATTGTGACTACTCCAGGCTTTAAAGGTCCTTTTAAAAAAAAAGGAGGATGATCTTGTTTTTGTAAATATTTAATAGTGACGCCCATCCTATGAAAAGCAGAAATAAGATCTTTAACAGGCCTGTTGTTGCAAACAGAAGAATCCCCCGTTATGATATATTCATTAGCAGATAAAGAAAGAAGAGCACTCAAAAACCTTAAGATTTGGCCTGAGTTCCCAGCATTGATTTCTGCGGATCGTAGGAAACTAAAGTCTCGACCAATGCCTTTAACTATTATTTTACTTTTACAAACCTCAACCCCCACACCTATTTTTTTTAAAGCTATAATTAAATCCATTGTATCATTGGCATCTAAATAATTATGGATTTCACTATTACTATTAGAAAACACCGCTAGTAAAATGGCTCTCATTGTGTGCGATTTAGAAGGAGGTATAAGAATTTCAACACAATCGGGTGTTTCTTTCTTAGAAAGAATAATCGTTCTCATATAAGAGAAAAGGGTAGATCAACACAAGTTTTCTTTCTAGAGGTAAAAAACAACTGAAGTTGCTCAATTTTTATTAAAAGACCGACTCTGTTTCCTTATTAATTCCTTCATTCATTCTTTAATTTGCATGAGTGTTTTAGTCATTTCAATGAAAGTTATTATCAATCTCACTTTCTTAAATTTTTCTTAAAGAAAAGAATATTGAACAGCTTTTTATTTTTAATTTTCGAGAAACTATGATAACATTGTTTTGAAATAAATTTTTAAAAGTCCTAAAAAACTATTTTAGACAAAAGCATGCTTAAAGATAAAACTTACACTGAAAAGAAAGAAAAAAATATGTCTGAATCCAATTATACCCATCTTGATGAATATCAAAACCGCCTTCAAAAATTAAATGACCTAAAGAAATTAGGAATTGAGCCTTATCCTCATAAATTTTCTCCGACCTACCGCTCTGTCGAACTACAAGCTGAAAGTGAAAGCAAAGAAGTAGGAAGCTTTGATGATGCAGCATCGGGTTCTACCGAATTTGTCAAAGTAGCTGGAAGAATTGTTCTTTTTAGAGCCATGGGGAAAAATGCCTTTTGTCATATTCAGGATGAATCAGGAAGATTGCAAATCATGTTCAATAGGGATTTGACTACTCTTGCTGGTTACAGCCCTTCTGAAAATGACCCTAAACCTATCAAGATTTTAGAAAAAAAACTTGACCTTGGCGATATTATAGGTGTTGAGGGATACCTTTTTAAAACACAAAAAGGCGAACTTACCGTTTTTGTAAAACAAGTTCACCTTCTTTGTAAAACTCTTCTTCCGCTGCCAGATAAGCATAGTGGCTTATCAGACAAAGGAGTGAGATACCGAAAAAGATGGCTGGATCTTATTTCTAATAGAAACAGCTTTGACACTTTCCTGCTCCGTTCTCGCATTGTGCATATTATTAGAAAATATTTTGAGCAGGCTAACTTTTTGGAAGTAGAAACTCCTATCTTGCAAAATCTTTACGGTGGAGCTGAAGCAAGACCTTTTGAAACGCATTTGAATGCTCTAGATCAAAACATGTATCTTAGAATTTCTTTAGAGCTCCCTTTAAAAAAGCTTCTTGTAGGCGGATATCAAAAGATTTATGAAATTGGCAAAGTATTTAGAAATGAAGGAATTGATAGAACTCACAATCCTGAATTTACCATGCTGGAAGCCTATGCTGCCTATTGGGATTATGAAGATATGATGACTTTTGCAGAGAAGCTTTATGAAACCATTGCATTAGAGTTGTTTGGCACCACACAAATTCCTTATGAAAATAAAGATGGATCTCCTCTTATTATCGATGTAAAAACACCTTGGAAAAGGCTAACTTTTAAAGAAGCCATTAAAACGTACGCTAACATTGATGTAGACAACTTAAATGATGATGAAATAAGAGAAAAATTAAAGTCATCTACCAAAGATCCGAAGGATGTGGCAAAAGCATCACGTGGCCATCTCATTCAATATTTATTTGAAGAGTTTGTGGAAGAGCACCTTATTCAACCTCATCACATTATCGATCACCCCATTGAAACAACACCTCTTTGCAAGCCTTTACGAGATAATTCACAACACCAAGAAAAACTGGTGGAACGTTTTGAAAGCTTTATTTTAGCTACAGAAGCATCTAACGCTTACTCTGAGTTAAATGATCCTGTTTTACAAAGAGAACTTTTAGAGAACCAGGTAAAACAACGGGAAGCTGGCAATGAAGAAGCTCATCCTTTAGACGAAGAGTTTTTAGAAGCGATTTCTCAAGGCATGCCGCCAGCATCAGGCATAGGCATCGGGATTGATAGATTAGTTATGCTCTTTGCTAAAGCTGCCTCAATTAGGGATGTACTGTTCTTCCCTATAATGAAGCCGGAAGATTAAGCTTTTTTAACGTAAGGGCCCTTAGGGCTGTCTTCTATTTTGTAGCCTTTAGACAGAATAAAATCTCTTAACTCGTCTGCTAAAGGCCAATTTTTATTTTTTCTAGCCTCTTCTCTTTTATCAAGGGCTTCTTTGATTTCCAAAGGAATCTCAGCTTCTTCTTTGTTTAACTCTAAAACGCCTAATACGCTATTGATCGACTGTAAAAATTCTATAATTTTCTTTTTATCTTGCTTGCCTAAAGCATTATTATCACAAAGCGAGTGAATATTTCTAATAAAGTCAAATACAACGGAAAGTGCTCCTGAAATATTTAAATCATCTGCTAAGAAACGAGAGAAGCTTATTTTGGCATCTTCAATAGTTTTATCCATCGATGGAAAAGAAGTGTCGCTATCTAACCCATTAATACGTTCAATAAAACTTTGCAATCTATCTAAGGAAAGTTTAGCTGACTCTAATCCTTGCATTGTGAAATTCAAAGGAGTTCTATAGTGGGCCTGCATTAACAGATATCTGACCTGCCTTCCAGAATACCCTTTATCAAGCAAGTCTCTTAATGTATAAAAATTACCTAGACTTTTAGACATCTTTTTATCTTCTACCACTAAATGAGCTGAATGAACCCAAATTTTAACGAACTGCCTTCCTGAATAACATTCTGATTGAGCTATTTCATTTTCATGATGAGGAAACATATTATCTATCCCCCCTGCATGAATATCTATCGATTTACCTAAAATCTTCATTGCCATAGTAGAGCATTCTAAATGCCAACCAGGCCTTCCTTTTCCAAAAGGACTATCCCAATAAATCTTGCCATCTCTTTTTTCATCATATGCTTTCCATAAAACAAAATCGGAAGCCTCTTCTTTTTCATACTCATCCACATTTACCCTTTGAGAAGCCCCCTTTTTCAGCTCTTGTAGTTTTAAATGAGAAAGCCTCCCATAATTAGAAAACTGCTTAATGGAAAAGTACACACAACCATCTGTTCCAGTGTAGGCATACCCCTTGTTTAACAAGTCTAAAATGATATCAATCATCTCTTGAATATAATCGGTCGCTTTAGGATAAACATCAGCTGGCTTAATATGTAGAGTTTTCAAGTCTTCAAAAAAGGCATCAAAGTAAGGTTTGATATACTCTTCTAAAGACAGGTTATTTTCTTTAGCGCCTTTTATTGTCTTATCATCCACATCGGTAATATTCATTACCATTTTGACTTGGAAATCAAAAAATTCTAACGACCTTCTTAGTAGGTCCTCAAAAACATAGGTTCTAAAATTACCAATATGAGCATAGTTGTACACTGTAGGCCCACAGGCATAGAACCGTAAGGTCTTTCCATCAATGGGAAAAACAACCTCTTTCTGCTTGGTTTCCGTATTAAAAAGTTTAAATGGTATGTCGTTTTGCATATATCAAATCATGGATTGGAGTTTTCTATAGTCTGTTTTCCCAGTGCCTAGAAGAGGTATTTCATCTATTACTTGTACTTTATGTATTTTTACAAGACTCGAGAAGCCTTCTTGTTTAAGCAGCTGGTTAACTGCCTTTCTATCAAGGTCAAAAGTAGCAAATAAAATTAAAGTAGACTTTGTCTCTTCGCTTTCATCAACACAAACAGCAAGCTGCGGTCCTTCTTCTTGCTCTTTTTGAGAAACAGTTTTATGGGTAATCACTTCTTCAAGTCCACCTAAGCTGATCATTTCTCCGCCAATTTTAGCAAAGCGTTTAAGCCTTCCTGATAAAATAATATTATTACTCTCATCTACCTTGCCTAAATCCCCTGTTCTATACCATTTTTTCTTATCAATTGTGATAAAAGGAGATTTTTTCTTTCCTAGGTATCCTGAAAATATGCTAGGTCCCCTTACGCAGATCTCTCCATTTTCCCCTTTTTCTAATGGTTCTAAGGTTTCAGGATGAATGGTCATTGCTTCCAATCCGGGAATAAGTTGCCCTACACCTACTCGCTTTTGATTAGGCCTTGTTAAAGAAATGATAGGAGAGCACTCAGTAATGCCATACCCTTCTATGACCACGTTATTTTTCCCAAGGTTATGTACTTTTTGGAAAAGAGTCTTGGGGGCTTTTTCTGCTCCAGTAATAAAAAGCCTTATATTTTTTAATTCTTTTTCAGTTCCAGCTTGCAGCAGTCCGTTGATAAAGCTAGGAGCTCCACAAAACATTGTTATTTGCCATCTTTTAACACCAGCTACTAAGGCATAGCTATCAGTAGGATCTGGATAAAAAGCAACCCTTAAACCTGCAAGTATTGGAAATATCCCAGCTACTGAAAAACCGAAAGAATGAAAGGGGGGCAGAATGCCATACAAGATGTCTTTAGGTTTTAAAATAACACACTGCATAGCTGCTTGTTGATTCGATAAAATATTTTTATGTGTTAACGGTACAGCTTTAGGTACCGATTCAGTACCAGAGGTAAATAAGATAACGGCTTCATTGTCTTCTTCATATTTGATCTTATACTGCTTTAAGATTTTATCTACTGATTTAAAAGAGGCAAAAAGTCCTTTAAGCTTCGCCTTAAGAGAGATTTTTTTGCGCAAATCTTCTAAGTAAACAACATCTTTTTTAACATCACCAAATTCAACATGAGATAGCTTCTCTAAAAATCGCCATGAACTAATTACTTTTTTAGCCTTTGCAATTTTCATCATCTCATTTAAATATCTAGGACCTAAAGTCCAATTAAGCATAACCGGAACCTTATTAGCCATTAAGCACGCTAAAATAGAGACATAAGCAGCTGTAGAAGCGGGTAGCATTATTCCAAGATATTTACCAGGGATTTTCTTAAATTCATTAGCTAAAACTAAAACAGTTCTTTTAAGTTTTTTATAAGACATAGCACCGGTTAAATCATCAGTACATGCCGCATGATTTTTCATTTCAAAACAGCACTGCAAGAATGACTCTTGAATTGTTTTCCCTTGAGGCATTTTAGGGAACGGCCTTTTCTTTTCATCTGGCCATTTCAACTTAGAACTAAGCTCTTCCTGCCTGACGCCCTTTAATCTTCCTTCAGCTATCTCCAAAATATCTTGAACTGAGTCTAAGTCTTCAGGATGAATATTTCCTGTATCATAATGATCACTCAAAAAGGCAACGATATTAGCTATGTCTAGAGAGTCTAATCCTAAGTCAAGAGATAGGTTCATCTCCTCTTCAATCTCGTCTTCTTGCATC
>PFAC01000010.1:28736-51496 GCA_002773835.1 Chlamydiae bacterium CG10_big_fil_rev_8_21_14_0_10_35_9
AGTTTTCTAAATAGCGATTCAGCTCTAAACGATTAGCAGTCCATGGGAAATCTACTGGGTTAGGAGCTATTTGAATATGAACCTTTCTTCTAGGTGTAAGAAAAATAAAGTTCTTTAAAACAATCCATATTCCTTTAAAAAAATTCTTTTTAAAATCTGGGGATTTCCCTGTAATGGCTCTTGAAAATCTACTACCCCAAAGCCCAATAGTTCTTATCAAGACTACATTTGTCTCAGGACATCTTTGGATTAAGTCATGGGTAGCAGATGCTCCACCAATAATTTCTTTCCCAGTGTGTTTTAATTTTCCTGAAGGATATAGAAGAAAACTCTCTTTTCTTTTAAGCCCCTTTTCTATTTTATTAATGACCTCTTCCCCTTTTTCTATCTTAAGATCACTGATGGAAGACTCAAAATCAGGGATTGGAATGGCCTTGACGAGGTCCATAAAAAAGGTCAAAAACCTTTTTCGATACATGTACTCTATTACTAAAGGCCTCATCTTTAAAATAGGCCATAAGTGCAGGACAATAAAAATAGGATCCATATGCCCCGGATGATTGGGCAGGATCAATACTCCCCCTTTTTTATTAAGGTGGTTTTTATCAAGTAGCTCCTTTCCCTCGACTTTAACCCTATATCGCAGGGATAAAATCAATCGTCCTAGAAAGCATAAAAAAGAAAAAAATCTATCTTTCATCGTCTCTCACTTCAAAAAGCCTTTATTTTAATAGCTTTCTATTTTCCTGAAACCTTTTTCTTGTAAAAGGGCATTAAAATCAACAAGTAGCTTATTATCAATAATTTAATGTATAAAATCAATATTTTTTTACTTGACAAGAACTCTTCTTTATGAGAAAATAAGTAAAGATGGGAGTAAGACATGGAAATACCTAAGACTACAGGCATTAAGCCAAGTATATCATTATTTAATCTAATTTCTGGAACACGGAATAGAATTCTAGAGAATAAAACTCATAGGACCGCCTTGCCAGTTTTCACTGGCATTCGTCACCTACGACCATCTTCAAACAAAAAAAGATCAGCTAGAGTAGTTTCTGAACAGGGTAAAAAAAGAAATCCTACCTACCATAAATCGGGCAACGTATTTAGAAAAAAAAGAAAGCATTAAAAAAATCTTACTTTTTATAGCTTTGATTGTGTTATAGGTTGAATTTGGCATGAAAAAATCCAATTTGGAGGTTATTTTATGGCAAATCCGCCTAGCAAACCAATAGGAGGTCCATCTGGAGCTTCTGGACAGCCAGAGCCTATTTCAAATGAGCTCTCACAAAATAAAAAACTTACTCAAGAAGTTTCAAGAAATCTCCGCTCTAGAATAGCCTCATCAGGTGAGTTATTAGGACAAATCAGCCCTCAGAATCACCGTTTTTCCACGAAAGCACATGATGACAAGACTACTAGAGTTGCCAGTCATTTTTTAAGAATGAAGTAAGGAGCCTGCTCTAAAGGCTCATAAGGAGGTAGGGATTGAAGGTAAGCCCAAACAGTCTCTAGCTCTTCTCTTCGTAGCTTAAAATCATTGATAGGCGTTACTTGATTATAAATATAATTCACATTTTGTAGATATCTATACCTTCCACCTGACATTTCCAACATAGGGAACATATAACCAAAATCACATCCTACTTTTAAAAAAGAATCATTCATTCTAAGATCTTTAGGATCGATTCTTTTAAACAAACCAGCATAAAAAGTGCGGAGCTGAGAAGTTACCCACTGATGCTTTCGGTATCCTTTTTCCAATAATACCTTTTTATCAAAATCAAACATTTCTGTTTTTTCAAATTGAGGATAAATAATATTTTGACCATACGTCAGCCAAACATCAGGGTTAGCATAGACTTTATTTAGCTCAGATAACACTTCATCATGAGCAAACCAGTCATCTCCATCCAAACTTACAATGATTTCGCTGTCCTCGCAAGAATGGATCATATGAAATAAGTTTTCCATGGCTCCTTTATTTTGCGTATTGCGTATTAAAGTAACCTTACCTTGCTTCTTTTCCTTTTCAACAAAATCCTTCACCTTTTCATAAGTATGATCAGAAGAGGCGTCATCTACATAAATCACCCTATAATCGTCATAGTTTTGAGAAAAAACGGAAGAGAGATTTTTCTTATACCATTTTTCATTATTATAAGACGGAATCACTACGACAAATTTTTGGTTTTTAATAATCGGACAGTCTTTAGTGGGATCAATCCCAGGAACAAATTTAGCTTTGAGTCTTTCATTGATTTTTTCTTTTTTCTTAAAATGAAAAAAAGAGATTCTTTTAAAAGGCTTACCTCTTCCAATGTCAAATCCAAAGATAAAAAGGATCGCAAAAAGACATAAAATAGAAAGTTTTTTCATAAAGCTTTATACGCTTTTTTCCCTCTGATCATTGACTCACAAAGAAGCTGATGCTTCCTGTTAAGCTTGTCGTCGTTAATGGGATTTACTCTGTTATAAATATACAAAACATCTTCAATAAAATATATATGCCCTTTTGATGCCATCTCCAGCATAGGGATCATAAAAGCCAGATCTGAAGCCATGGAAAAAAACTTCCCTTCATCTAAAAGGTCATTTTTTTGAATTCTTTTAAATAAGCCAGCTTGAAAAGTTTTTACATGAGAAAATATCCAGTCATGCTCCCGAAATATCTTTTTTTCCACCTTTCTGCAATGACCTTTTTTGTAAGCAGGATAAGTAACATATTGACCATACGTCATCCATATATCAGGATTGGCATAGGCCTGATTTAAGCGGTCTAAGACGTTTTCATGAGAAAGCCAATCATCGCCATCAACCAGAACAACAATTTCATCATTCTGACAAGTATGCACAGCATTATAGATATTTTGAAGGGCTCCTAAATTTACTGGATTGTCGACAATAGTAAAATTTACTTGCGATATTTTTTTATATTTTTGAGCAATCTGCAAAGTATTGTCTGCCGAAGCGTCGTTAATAAAAATGACTCTAAAATTAGGATAGCTTTGTTCTAGGACAGATGACAGGTTTTTATCACACCATTTTTCATTATTATAAGAAGGAATAACGACAACAAATGGTTTATTTTCCACTACGGGATAACTCTTGCAGGGTTGTACCTTTTTACTTTCACGATAGCCCTTATATAAAAGGTACCCCTTCCCTGACACAAATCCTAAAACTAAAAGTAATATTGAAATTAAAACTTTAAATAGTTTTTTGAGTCCATCGCATGACTTGAGCAAGTTTCACTCCAACCACTATTTTAAAAATATCTCCTACAACAAAAGGAAGAAATCCTAGTAAAACGGCTTTTACCATACCAGTCCAAAAACTTAAAGCAACAAAACCACATAGATGGATAATTAAACTTCCCAATCCCATAATTGTAAAAGCTGTTAAAGGAGTTCGCGAGCTTGCTCTTTCTGACATGTAACCCACAAAATAGGCTGCACATAAATACCCTATTAAATATCCGCCTGTAGGTCCAAAAAATTTTGCAATTCCACCAAATGACCCTGCAAAAACAGGAAAGTTTAAAGCACCATAGGTTAGGAATAAAAAGGTAGCTATAAACCCTCGTTTAGCCCCTAACATCAAAGCTAGCAATAAAATTGCATGATTTTGCGTAACAATGGGAACTGGGGTAAATGGAAGATAAATACTTAAGTTAGAAAATAAACAAATCAAAATACTTGCTGAAAAAACTAAAAAAATGTCTTTCGCAACTGACTTGCTTTCACTGTATGTTGAAATATGAGTTGTCATCATAGAAATTCCTCAGAATGAAATTTACGTATTATTTCTTGAACTTTTGTTAAAATAAATTTGCTTTCGTCAAAAGTTATTTTGATATAAGCCTCTTTAAAAGAAAACCATCTTCCATCTTTTATTTCATTTTCTTGAAGAGAAAATTCTCCCTTTACCTCAACTAGATAATAATGAACGGTTTTGTCTATTTCTTTCCCTTCTTTATAAAAGTGGTAGTTTTCTACTAAAGGGGTGTCTGATAAAAATTTAGATATTTCCAGTTTTGTCTCTTCGTAAAGTTCTCTTTTAGCAGTCTCTTTCGGAGACTCTTTAAAAGATGGATGGCCTTTGGGAAACCCCCAGTGATCACCATTTTTATGCTGTACTAAAAAAATGTGCCACTGGCCATTAATAACTTGTAGAGGAATGGCTCCATAAGAGGTATCTTTATATTGTTTCATTACTTTTTAAAAGGAGCAAAAACTAATGTTGAATTATGTCCTCCAAAGCCAAATGAATTAGAAATAGCCACTTTAACATCTAATGGCTTGGCTTCATTAGCAACGATATCAACACCATCTAGCTCAGGCTCCGGATTTTCTATGTTGATAGTTGGATGCAACATATTTGTTTGAATCGCTTTAACAGTTGCTATAGCTTCTAACCCACCAGCAGCACCTAGACAATGTCCTATCATGGATTTTGTAGAATTAACTTTTAAGTTTTTATAATGATCATTAAAAACCCTTTTTAATGCTCTTATCTCGCATAAATCTCCAGCTAAAGTAGAGGTTGCATGAGCATTTACATAGTTTACATCTCCTTTTTGTACGCCTGCTTGTTTGAGAGCCTCTTCCATACATGTTGCAACTCCTGAACCATCTTCTTTAGGATCAGTCATGTGATGAGCATCACAATTGGTACTTCCCCCTAAGTATTCAGCTAAAATAGGAGCCCCTCTTTTTTGAGCATGTTCAAGACTTTCTAAGACAAGCACACCTGCACCTTCACCCATGACAAAGCCATCTCTGCTAGTGTCCCAAGGCCTTGATGCTTTAGTAGGGTCATCATTTCTGGTAGAAAGAGCTTTGATAGCCACAAATCCTGCAAGTCCAATTGGATTAATAGGAGCTTCAGATCCGCCACAAATCATTAAATCTGCATTACCATTTTGGATTTGCTCTGCTGCAGAAACTATACTGTAATTTGATGTTGCGCATGCTGTCGAAATCGAGTAGTTAGGCCCTTCGAAACCTAAGTCAATTGCTAAAAGAGCTCCGCCCATATTAGTAATAATATAAGGAACGAAGAAGGGAGTAAGACGCTTGAAACTTTTATTTAAGACCGTTCCAGTGCCATCATAGAAAACGCTCATGCCACCCATGCCTGAACCAACAATAATTCCACATTTTGTCTTATCAAGCTGATCTAATTGATCTAAAGGCAATTGAGCATGCTCTAGCGCTTTTTTTCCAGCAGCCATAATATATCGAATAAAAGGGTCAACCCTTCTAGCTTGCTTTCGGTCCATATACTTATCGACTTCAAAATCTTGTATTGAACCAGCAAATCTAGTTGGAAATTCTTCACAAGGAAATTGGTTAATTGCTGTAATACCGCTCTCCCCTTTTAATAAGCGCTCATAGTAAACGTCAGGATCCATTCCAAAACAGGAAACTAAACCAAGACCTGTAACAACAATCCTTTTTTTACTCATATCTTCCTCGTGGATAGCTTTATTGGTTAACTTCAATTCCTAATTCAACAATTTTAGCATCTGGCCAAAGGTGTTCTATTTGGTATCTTTCTCGCATACTTGGCACAAAAAGATGGACAATCACATCGAGATAGTCAATGACTATCCAGTCGCTATCTTCAAGGCCTTCTATACGATAAGGTTTTTCACCCAGCTCATCTAAAAGCTCATTGGCCAGCGCTTTGACATGTCGATCAACGTTCCCCTCAGCAATGAGGACATAATCTGTAATTGAGGAACACTCTCGTAAGTCAAGAGCTAATATGTTAAAGCCCTTTTTATCATAAATAATTTGAGCAATATTACTAAGTATTGAAATTAAGTCATTTTTCATAGGAACGATTATAAATTATTATCTTCATTAAGATCAAGATTGATATATCTGATGCATGTATATGTAGCTTAGTATGTTAGAGGGAACCAAATGACCGCAATAAAGTTTTTCCTGCAATCTTCGCCTAATTTGAGTACTGCTAATGTCAAAAATTGGCATTTCAGTAAAACCATCTTCAAAACTTTTTTTGAATTCAGTTGGCATATTTATTCCATCTTGATTTCTAAACCCAACAAGAGGTTGAGATAAATCTAAAATTTTTTTTACATCTTTCCAACTCGGAAAGCTCGCCAGCAAATCAGCTGTTAATATTAAAAATAACTTGTCATTAGGATGGATTTTTGAAACCTCTTGCAAGGCATCTATAGTGTAAGAAAAACCTTTCTTTTTAGCTTCATAATCAAAAAGCTCAAATGAGGAAACCTCCTCCACTACTTTCTTCACCATTTCTACCCTTTGCTCTATAGAGGCTATAGGTTGATTACTTTTTTTATGAGGAGAGCAATATGCTGGTGAAAAATAAATTTTATCTAATTGATGTACCTCTAACATGTTAATAGCCAAATTAACATGTCCAAAATGAATAGGATCAAAACTGCCTCCAAAAAAAGCAATTTTTTTTCTCTTCACATCGTTTTCCATCCGTACTTCAATCCAGCAGCTTTTAATTTCCTATCTGGGTTTACAAGATATACCGTACCACAGTTTTTTAAAAAGGGAAGATCATCATAACTATCTGAATAACCTATTAGGTCTTCTTTTTTTAGATCCATCTTCTGTGCAATTTTTTGTAGAAATTTTGCTTTTTCTTCTCCATGAATAATTATCGAAAACTCAGACAGCTGATTTAAGTCATTTTTGACATATTCAGTAGCTTGAATCATTTGAATATTTAATCTTTCAGCAATAGGTCTAACTAAAAATTCAGGAGAACTCGAAAGCAATAAACTCGCTTCGCCTTGCAATTGAGATTCTTTTAAATGCTGGATAACTTGAGTATTTAAGGAGGCCATTAAATAAAGGTCTAAAAATTCACTTACATGTGCTTGAAAGACTTGCAAGTTTTTTCCTGACAAAAAGTTTTTGAAAATTTTTTTATGCAAGTCTAAAACAGACAATAATCCAATTTGATATCTTAGAAAGAAAAGAGCTGGCAAAAATAGGGAAAAAAAGCCGAAGACCCTTTTCTTAAACAAAAACTTAAAAAATAGTAAGCTGCAATTTCCTTTATACAAAGTATTGTCTAGATCAAAGACAAACAGTTTCAAGAAAATTAGCCCCCTTCAATTTCTGAAATCTTTTCTTCGATTTCAGCAATCCCTTCTTCAACTTTTTCAAGACGTTCTTTTTCAGTATCAATCATTTCTCGATACATCATTGCCTTTTCAAAGTCAAATCCAGATCCGCCTAGCTCTTTGCGATAAATCTCTAATTGATTTTTAATATCTTGTCTTCGTTTTTTTCTTTCTGCAAGAACTTGGTTTAAACTATCTAGAGATTTAAGGTCGTCCTCACTTAAATTAAGCAAGGCTTTTTCTTTTAAATCTATTAATAGGTCTTTCAAAGGTTTGAGACTTCTATCTAGAGTTTGTTTTTCAAACTTCGACAAAGTAAGAGTTTCAATTTTGCTCTGAATTTCCTTGATTTCACTTTGCAAACTCTCAACATTAAGCTCGCCACTCTTATTAAAACACTCATTAATTTTCTGCTTAACAGCTTCGATTTCTTGTAGTCTCTTTTTTTGCTGTTCTTGTTCTAGCTGAATACGTTTCTCTTGTTCCAGTTTCTTCTTTTCTTCAATAGGTGCTTTAAACTGAGCTAGCTGTTTCTTTAACTCTCTAACTTCTTCCTTACCAAGCTCCACTGTTTTCATGAAACTGAAAATCTTGTCAATTTCGCTGTCAGCATCCTGTATGGTCAAGTCTGCAAGCTTAGGAGAAAGCTCATCGATAAGCTCTTGAACTTTTTGTTTGTTTTCAACAAAGATAGCTTTTTTCTCTGTAAACTCTTTCTTTCTGTCCTTTTCGATATCCCTTAACTTATCCCAAAAACTGCTAAGTAAGTTCCTTAATTCTGAAAAGACTTTATTGTTAAGGTTCAAGTTTTTCCCAATGCTCTGAATTGCTTTAACTTCATCTTTTAATGCATAGTAAGGCGCGTGTAAGATTTCACCATTCTGGAAATGATTTTCAACAAAGGATTTTACAGCTGCAAAAAATTCTTCGCTAATTTGTTGGATAATTTCCTTTCTCTTAGGAAATAGAAAATCTCCAATTTTTGAAATTCTTCGGAAAAACTTATTTTTGTGCCGTATTCTCATTTCAGTGACCATTAACTCTTTTCGTAAAGAGCTCTGCCTTGCAATAAGTGTATTAAACAAGTTTATTTCACCTTGAAGATCAGCTAAATGAGGAAGAGATTCTTTGAGCGCCCTAGATTCATCAGGAAGTTTTGCTCTTGGTACTTCTAGTTTATTTTCTTGTAAAAGAGCTATGTCTTTTTCCAAATCAGTAAGAGCTAGGTCAATTTGTTCTAATGTAAAGGAAGATTGTTCATCTAAAATCTCCTTTAATTTTCTAGCCTCTGTTGTCAGCTCTAAAAACTCATTCCAAAGAGACGATCTCACAAAGGAACTGAGATTTTCTTTAAAAAGAGGTAAACATAAACGACGAACTTCCCAAAACTGTTTAAAGTTAGGAATTTTATCCTGAGATATGGCTTCTTTCATGCTATCCAAGCAAAAACGAAGTTTTTCTTCAGGAGTGCTAAGGGTTTGCATCTGCGCTAAAAATTTTTCATCTAATGATGAAACTGGATCTTTTGGTTTTTCTGAATTCATTACGCTCATTATTCGAGAAATGATTTTGAATTGAAGTTATTTGAATCAAGCAATGCAACACATTACAAAAAATTAAGATTTTATGAAAGAAATATCTATTTTTTAGTTAGAAAAAAAGGTTTTCTGGATAAAAAATATTTGAATCAATTATTAAAAAAAAATTTTATTGCCTTTTTGAGAACAAGAAAATGATTAAGTCATTATTAAAATTTCTACCTTCTTTTTTGTGTGCTGTTAATATCCATGCAACTGGCTACTCCCCTGATGTTTTAGTAAGCGGCCTGCTTCCATCATCTAGAGAATGCACATATCCTAGAAAAGAGCAGTATGGCGCTGCATATATTTCCGCTTCCTTTATTTTTTGGCAGGCAAAACAGGGAAAAATGGATTTTGCGGCAAAAAATGAAGGTCCAGACAAGCCAGTTACTGGAGTTAAAAATTTAAATATGGAAATTATTACTCCTGACTTTTCCTGGAACGCCGGAGCCAAAGTTATACTAGGTTATAACCTGCCTTCAGATGATATGGATCTTCAAGCTAAATGGACATTTGCTAAAGGCGGATTTACACATATTAAAAAAAATGTCTTTAGTGAAAACAATATCCCTGGGGAAGGGGTAATTCCCTTATGGTACTTTCCGTTTTTACGAAATATCAGCACTACAACTGACCCTAGATACCAACATGGTGCAGGAGACTGGAAGCTTCGTCTCAACTCTATTGATTTAGATTGGGGTAAGGGTTTTTTGCCAATAGAATCATTGAAAGTAAGACTTGCAGCCGGAATAAAAGTTGCCTTTATCAGGCAGTTATACAAAGTCGAATACAATCGAGGAAATGATGTCACCGCTGATAACCAGCTCGTACAGCTAGTAGCAAGCAACCTGGTTTTAAAAAACGATTCTGCAGGTATTGGTCCTAGATTTGGAGTTGAATCTAGGTGGAAATTATTTTGGGGATTTAGCTTGATTGGTGATGGAGCATTTTCTTTAGTCTATGATTACTTTGATGTTAACAGAGACCAAGTAGATTTAATCTATAATTACGCAACAGAGAGCTTAGATTCACACTTTGCAAAGTTGCATGACTCTTTTAGCAAAATCCAACCGGTTTTAGAAATTTCATTAGGCTTAGACTGGGGTATGTGCCTTTCTATCAAAAATCACGAAAGTTACTTTGGAGTCACTATTGCTTATGACACGCAGTACTGGTGGGCTCAAAACCAAATGCAAAGAGTAATCAGCTCAGCATTTGTGGGTGATTTATTTAATAATAAAGGTGATTTACAACTTCAAGGACTAACTATGTCAGCAAGATTTGACTTTTAATTCGGTGATGCATGAATAAAAAGGGACTATTAATACTTTTAAGTGTTGTTGCTTTATCTTATTGTAGCGAACAATGCTGTGCTAATACTTGTGAATCGACAGAAGGCAATGCAGGATATCTGCATACAGCAAGGGGTTGTTATCGCAATGACATCTGTTGCACCTCTAATAGATGGGGTGGCATTTTCACAGCAGATTTGCTAATATGGCAGGCAAAGATAGACGGTTTAGAATTTGCAGCAAAAAACAGCATATTTCAAACTCAGGGCTTAAATATTAACGCCAGTAATATCTACCCAGACTTTGACTGGAGGCCTGGGGTTAAAGTAGGCTTGGGTCTTTATATTCCTTGTGATTGGGATTTTTACTCTAACTTCACCTATTTTTACACTAATTCGAAAACAAGCACCTCAGCTGAAACAAGTATTTTTGGCTTTGGCCTCATCCCTTTAATCAGACATCCAGCGAATGTTCCAACAACTCCATTAAGGTTTGGATCTGCTAGCTCTCAGTGGAAAATGGACTTTTATACACTAGACTTTGAATTAGGATATGCCATGATTGTGAGTAAATATTTAGATTTAAGGCTTCATGGAGGTTTAAAAGGAGCGATTATAAATCAAGAATATACTGTTCAATATCGTAATGGACAGACTATAGGAGACATTCAAGTTAATTATGGAAATGTAGATTTAAAAAATGACAGCAGAGGGATTGGACCACGCCTTGGCTTACAAAGTAAATGGAGATTAAAAAAGGAATGGTTTATTCAAAGCTCAGGTGCTGTCTCTGCAATACTCTCGCAATTTGATGTTCGAAGAAATGAAACTGATCAAGCTCTAAATACAGCTACAAGTACTGAAATAATTACAGATATAAACTTTACTGAAAAAATTTGGAGATGGAACCCAGCTTTGGACATGATCTTGGGTATTGGATGGGAAAGATGTTTTGGGTGCTTTCAGTTCCAGTGTAATGTGAATTATGAGATTCAGTACTTTTGGGAACAAAATCTTATGAGAAGATTTACTGATAATTTTAATGAAGCCTTAAATGTATCAACAAAAGGAGATCTAGCGCTTCATGGTGTATCTTTTCAATTTCGCTTTGATTTTTGAGGAACTTTATGAAAAAAATATTTCTTTTTTTACTCCCTCTTTTCTTATTGGCTGAGCAAGAGTGTATCGTTTTACCTTCTGCAAGTCCCTGCCAGTTTAATAACTGTCCAAAACCGCTTTTATATACCGATTTAGATTTACTATACTGGCAAGCTAAAGAAGAAGGCTTAGAGTATGCTATAAGCAACACAGCAAATAACAATAACTTGGACGCTTCGGTAATTTCTCCTGAATTTGAGTGGCGCTTTGCTTTTCGTTTTGCTCTAGGTTTCCATTTACCTTATGACGATTGGGACTTAGGAATCCAAGTTACACATTTTGACGCCAAGTCTAAAAATGATAACAGCAGCTATAACCTAACTCCTCCATTAGTATCTTCAGGACAAGGGCTCATTCCCGTTTGGACTCATCCAGGAGCATTCTCAGGAGATTTAATCAATGTGAGATGGCAAATTGCCGATTCAAAGTGGAAACTCAATTATAATATTATCGACACGAAACTTGGAAGGAACTTTTGTGTAAGCCCTGCCCTTTCTGTAAATCCTTATTTTGGCATTAAAAATGCCATCATCCACCAAAATTTTTCCCTTCACTACAAGTTTGCTAACGGAGCTACCATTGGACCTGCTGCAACTGATGTTGCCCTAAAAAGTTTTTCCCATGGAGTAGGACCATTGCTTGGATTTGACACTAAGTGGCATGCAAGCTGTATGTGGAGCTTTTTTACCAAGTTTTCCTTTTCTCTTTTGCACACACATTTTACTTCAGAAAGGGTGGAAAACGACTTAAGTACCAATAACAATGATAGAGCCGAGCTTAATGAAAAATACTGGACATACAAGCCTGAAGTCGAAGGCGCGATCGGTATTAATTGCGATATCTGTTCAGGAAAAATGCAGCATATTGGAATTAGTGTTGCTTATGAAGCCCAGTATTGGTTCAAGCAAAATCAAATGATTAGATTTATTGATGCAAATATTGATGGAAAAACCAGAAATACCTTGGGAGACTTGCTCTTGCATGGATTAAGTGTAAATTTCCGATTTGATTTCTAAGTTAACGGATTTCAAAATCCTGCAATATGATTTCTTTTAGGTATTCATAATCTAGTTCTTGCATATTAGCCCATCTAAAAAAAGGTTCTTTTCGAAACCATGTAAATTGCTTTTTAGCATAATTTCTAGAGACTTTTTTAAACTCTTCTAGAAATAACTCAAAATCATCTTTAGTTTGATTGGTTTTTAAAAACTTTAAGCATTGCTTATATCCGATTGCCTGTGAAGCTACTGGATTATTTTCTAGTTGATCTTTAATAGAAGTTACTTCCTCTACAAATCCATCTTCAATCATTTGATCACAACGATAGTTAATCCGATCGTATAAGATTTCTTTAGGGTAATAAATAAACCAGCATCGAAAATCGTACTTTCCAACTCTATATGGCTTTGCTTTGGGTAAATCGCTTACCTTTTTTTTAGAAATTTTTATAATTTCAAGAGCTCTGACAATTTTGTGCTTGTCCTTTTCCGTAATTGTGGCAGCATACTTAGGATCAAGCATCTGAAGTTTTTCATAAAGAGCCTCAGCTCCATGCTTGCGTAGACTAAGCTCCAGTTCTTTTCTAACATTGGGATCGGAGGGTGGTCCTTTTGGCGGACCATATAAAAGAGCGTGAATATAAAACCCCGTACCTCCAACTATAATAGGAACATTTCCCCTTTCTAAAATTTCTTTGCATGCCTGAATAGCTACATTATAAAACTGCACGACATTAAATGAGTCTTGAAGAGTACAAATGTCAATTAAATGATGAGGAATTTCTTGCCTTATTTCTTTTGATACTTTGGCTGTCCCGATGTCCATTTTTTGATAAACTTGCATGGAATCAGCAGAAATTATTTCTCCACCAATAATTTTTGCTAAATCAAGGGAAAGCTTTGTTTTTCCTGATGCTGTAGGACCCGAGATGACAATAATTCGCTTTTTGTTGTTCAAAGGCTCGTAAGCATCTGATAAAATAGGGTGAATCTCAGCATGCTCAATTTGGTTAAATGACATTAGAATGATTGCAGTGCTTCTTGCTCATTGGTACAAATAGTAAGGATACGTTGAAAGCCAGCTAATTTTATGATTTCCATTACTTCATCAGGGATAGAAAATAATACTAATTTTCCCTCATGGCTTTTTAACTTCTTAGTAGCTGCAAGTAAAAGCCTTAGTCCTGCACTACTTAAGTAGTCTACCCTTGCAAAATCAACCATAATCTGAAATCGACCATCATCAATTAAAGCATTGAGCTTCTTTTCTAGAATGGGAGTCGAGGGAGCATCTAGACGACCTTCAATTTTCATAAGTATTACGCCCTCAATCTCTTCTATTTGTACATTTAATCCAATAGCCATAAAACATCCCCATCGATTCTGGAACTTACCTTATTCAGAGTACTTCAAGCTTTACTTTTTTTTCTACTATCTTTTACCAAATATTTATTCATTAGAGACTTAAAAAGCTAATATCTTAATAAATAAAAAAAAGGTACAATTAAATTAGAGATGTAAAGTTAATTAATTAAGAGCGGGATGCTATGGATTACTAATATGAGAGTATACCATGGCAAGTTTTGGAGATAATAAAGTTCCTCCACCACAAACTCCTGTAAGGCCTCAGGTTGAGCAAGTTGAAAGTCAATTTCAAGCTCAAAGGTCTATTCGCTCCCAAAAGATCGAAGACCGTATTGAAGAGTTAGAAGAGTTCTTACTAAAAGCTTCTCAAGTTCTAGTAAAACCCACTCAAGATACTAAAAGTCTGAAAGATACATTTAGTCTAGACGATACTTTTACTTTATTGACAAACCTTAGAAACATTATTCAATTTGGCCTTCTAAAAGCAGATGAAGAAGATCAGCTAATTTCTGATCTTACCACATTAAAAGAACAACTAGATGGAGGAGCTATGAAAGTGGGAGCCTCTTCTGAATTCCTCCATCAAATAATGACCCATTTAGAAGAAAATGATCCCAAGGTAAAAGTTTTAAATTTAATTCAAGATTTCAAAGAGCACCTCCACTATTTACCTATGAAAAATCTAGCTGATTACTCTCACATGGAGGAAAAGGAATTCAATGAATTAATGGCGCCCATTCATTCTTTTTTAAGAAATGACCTCACTAAGTTCCAATCAGAAACTTTAGCAAAAAAGCTAGAAGGAATTTATATCCCCTTTGAAAGTAGCCCCAAGGAAAATTTATCACTTGCTATCGAACAAATCAAACAGATTGCTGCAGATATTACAAAAGGATCACTTTAGACAGTTATTTCTTTTACCCATTTTAAATAGGAAGGATTTCCTGATTCTATTGGAATTTGCAGTATTTCTGATACTTCATAGCTGGAATGATGTTGAATAAAAGCTTGTACCTCTGAATAACGTTTAGATGTTGTTTTAATAAAAACCTTAACCTCTTCTTCAGTTTGGATACCTTCATCCCAATAAAACATGGAAATTACATTAGGCAAAAAACTAGCACATGCAATCCATTTCTTTTGTAAGAGGCTCTTACATATTTCTTTTGCCTCGTTTAAATCTTTACATGTCCAAAAAACTACGCAAAATTCATTCATTTTCTTTGATAAAAGCAAGTTGTGGTATTCTAAAATCTAATAATTTAGGCTTACACCTAATAATATCCGGCATATCTTGTGTCAAATGTATTTGAAGTCGATAGTCATTTCTCATTTTTTGTGATAACACCAAAAAGTTAGAAAGTTGCTGATGATACTGTTTAACATTTAACCTCAAATACTTTGGTAAAATAAAAGTGGATGTTAATTCTTTTTGAGTGATTTCTAAGTTTTCATCAAGGGCGATTACGACTTCCCTCTGTCCAAAACTAGGTGAGTAACTTTTAGATACATCAATTTTTTTTAAGGTAAATCTATCCGCAAATTCTTTTTCACTTAATAACGACAAAATCTTTTTTGCCAAAGCAAAGTGCTTACATTGTATGGCTTTTTTATAAGAGGCCCCCTCTCTTTCCTGCTCATCTAAGGGATCATTAAATGGGGGTAGGCCGAGATAAAGCTCTACGAGATTTTCAACTTGATAAAAAGGCTCTATAGGGAACACGTATCCATCTTCATCTATGGCCACATTTTCATAATCTATTAAAAGAGCTATGGGAGATCTTTTAGTATAATCAACATACACTGCGTTTGGTCTTACTTTTTTGACTTTAGCCTCTTTAATAAAAGGAGATTTCAATAGGTTTTCTTCTGCCTTTTTTTCATTGAAGGCATAGTAGTTCGTTTTTTTATCCAAGGAAAGATGCATGAGCTCAGCTAAGTATTGAGAAGGAAGGGCTTCTTTTTCAGGACCTGTCTGAATGATAGCAGCAATTTGAAGGGTATGGTCTTTAAGTTGCTTTTTTTTCCAGCTTAAAATACCAAAATAAATAGAAAAGCTAGAACCAGAAACAATAACGGTAGAAATTAAAATCCATAAAAAAGATTGTTTTACTGTTAGGTTTTTTGACATACCCTCGCTCTTTGAAGACCTAAAATTATAAGAATATCAATGAATTGTTTTTCTGAGATCCCTTTTGCCTTTACCATGGGGAAAAATGCACTCAAAGGTGTAAACCCGGGCATTGGGTTGATTTCATTAAAAATGTATTTTTCTTCTTTAGTTAGAAAAAAGTCAATTCTAGATAACCCGGAACATTTTAAACTCCGGTAAACTAGTTTAGCTAATCGTTTACCTTCTGCAAGTGCTTTTTCAGAAATTTCTGCAGGAATCTTGGTTAAGGTTTTTTCATATTTATCTTCGTAAGAATAAAAATCCTGTTTTAATACTTCTGTAGGAACTCCCACATGAATTGTTTCATTTCCCCACACAGAAAACTCTATTTGTCTGCCACGAACTTCCTGTTCTAAAAGTAATGAGGAATCAACCTGCAATATATCATCAATGGCTGTCTCAATCTCCTCTTTTTTTTCACACTTTTTTAACCCAATGGAAGAGCCCATGTGAGAGCCTTTGATATACAAAGGAAAACGAGCAAATTGAAAACATTTTTTTAGCCACAAATGCCTATTATTAGCCCACATTTCTTTAGTAATTTCTAGATCTGGTGCTGTGCTTACTCCATTTTTTTGAACGATACACTTAGACCACCTCTTATCCATACACACAACAGACGAGTTATAATCACAGCCGCAGTAAGGAACTTGCAGGGCTTCCAAAAATCCCTGAATCATCCCATCTTCCCCTCTGGCTCCATGTAGTACAGGAAGGCAAATGTCTAGATCTAGCAAATCTTTAATCTGATTTTGATGTATTTTTCCATCTTTCTCAATTTTAATATTTATTAACGAATAAATACTTTTATCTATATTTTCTTGAAAAAATTTCGCTGATGAACAAGAAACATTATGCTCTAAGGAACTTCCTCCAAAAATTAATCCGACTTTCAACTGTTTAACATGATTGGCATTTTGGTAAAGAAACATTCTAGCTATATCATCAATGCTTCCTGCCCCTAAAAATACAATAATGTCATGTGGATAAATCATATTTAAGAGAGAATCCGTTAGATCTTGTTTTGAAGCAAAAATTTTGTTTTTATGAGTAACCTCTTGAAAAAGTTTTTGTGAAGAAAAACCGTTGTCTTGTTCTCCGGCAGAATAGGTATCTGTAAGAATAAGAACATCTGCTTTTTGGAAGGCATTTATAAACTCTTCGAATAAATCTTTTGTACGACTAAACCTATGTGGCTGAAAAATGACAACAAGCCTTTTTTCTGAAAATTGTTTTTTAAAGCTGTTTATAGTAGCTGAAATTTCTGTAGGATGATGAGCATAGTCGGTAAAATATTTCACCGCTTTCACCTCTCCTAATAATTCGGCCCTTCTTTGAACTCCTTTAAAACTTTTAAAGGCACTGCGAATATCTTTCTCTTTAACAGAAATACTCAAAGCTAACCCAAATACCGCAAGAGCATTTAACACATGATGCTTTCCAACTAGAGGAAGAAAAATATTTTCATACATTTTGTTTTGGAAATGTACATCAAAATAGGATCCCTCCTCATTTGAGGAAAGATTGCATGCCCTTATATCTGCATCTACAGAAAAGCCATAACTGGTTCCTTGTAAATTTAGCTTTTGTAGCTCCTTGTCATCTTTACACCAAAATAGCTTGTCAGCCTTGTTGGAAAAAGAGGAAAAACCTTTTTGCAATTGAGAAAAGTCTTTCCAGTAATGCAGATGTTCTTTTTCTAAATTTGTCACAATAGCATAGTCACATGGATGCTTTAAGAAGGAGCCGTCACTTTCATCTGCTTCAGCAATAAAAATATTCCCGGATCCATGCTTCCCATTTGTAGTATAATTATTGAGGATTCCCCCAACAGCAAAAGAAGGATTTAATTGCGCTGATATTAAGACATGAGAAAGAAGAGCTGAAGTGGAAGTCTTTCCATGGGTGCCAGCTACTAAAAAGCTTTTTTTACCCTGCATTAATTGCGATAGCAAGTCTGATCTATGCATTAGTGGATAGTTTCTTTTTTTTGCCTCTAAAAAAATAGGGTGGTCCTTAGGTATTGCAGACGAGTAAATGACAGTTGACTCTTTAGCAGGAAGTTCAGTCAAAAAAGAGACTCCTTGCCTTTCTAAAGTAGCAACTAGCTCTGTTTTGTTTTGATCAAAGCCAGCTACTTTACAATTTCTTTCATGGAGAATTTTCGCTAAGGCACTCATACCAATGCCGCCTAAGCCTAAAAAATAATACTGCATTTGGACTACCTTTCCAGAAGTTGTAAGAAGCTAGGCCTATTTTTTTCCTTTGTATAAAAGGAAACAATATTTGCTTGCATAATTTTTAACTGTTGGCAGTTATATTGCATAAATAGATCTATTTTTTCGAAGAGTTTAACGGACGTTACCTCATATTGCTCCATCATAATTCCCCCTTTAATAATTTCAGCAAAGTAAGCACCATTTTTATGTTGATGCCGATCTGTAGCAAAGGGATAAGGAATAAGAATGGAAGGTTTTTGAAAGCAAATTAACTCCCCTATAGTTGACGCTCCCGACCTGCAAATTACTAAATCGGCTAACTGTAGAGTTTTCAAAAAGTTTTGCTCAAAAGGTTTTACTTCATTTTCAATACCTAGACTTTTGTAAAACTTAGCTAATTGAGCGTGATCTATACTTTTTCCAGTGATGTGAATAACTTTAAAATTGTGATTTTTTTCCTTTAATAATCTGGCTGCTTTAGGAAACTTTTCATTAATAAATTTAGCTCCTTGGGATCCTCCAAAAACCAGAATAGTAAATACCTTAGACTCTTGCTTTACCTTAGAAAAATTTTTCCAAGGAAGGAACTGTACTAACTCTGTTACCTTACAATTGTTTTTTTCAATATTTGGAAACTGACAGGCGATATATTTTGCTTTTTTGCTAAATAATCGATTAACAACTCCACATACTTTATTGGATTCGTATAATACAAACTTCTTTTTCAAGATTAAAGCTGCTAAAAGAATGGGAAAGGTATGAAAACTTCCGAACCCGACAATAGTATCAGGTTTTATCTTCCAAATATAAAAAAGGCTTTGCAGCACCCCTTTAGCTATTTTACAACAGCCGACACACAGCTTAAAAGGATTTTTACTTCTGATTGATGAAGTCGATATTTCATAAAAAGGAACATCTTTTAACGAGAAAAATTTGCCTTTTTTACCTAAGTAGATAACTTGATGTTTTTTTTGTATGAGAGACTCGCCAAGATGTTCAGCTGGTATAATGTGTCCACCTGTGCCCCCTACTGCAATGACAATTTTCACGCTTTTTTCTTCTTTTTACTAACACTTAACAGTATGCCAATTGCCAAAATATTTGAAATTAAAGAACTCCCCCCTTGCGAAAAGAAAGGAAGGGTAGTACCTTTGCTTGGCAGCAAACCGGAGACAACTCCTAAGTTTAAAAAAGCTTGAAAAGTGATTAGAAAGGTAATAATGCTCGCAATCAAAAAGGCCTCTTTGTCTTTTGACTTCATAGCTATAAAAAACCCCAAAAAGGCAATTAAGGTATAAATGCCTATCATAGCCATTACTCCAATAAACCCAAATTCTTCTGCATAGATAGCTGCAATATAGTCACTTCTAGCCTCGGGTAGATAATTCAGCTTTTGAAGTGACCCACCTAATCCTTTTCCCATTAACCCACCTGAGCCAGCTGCAATTTTAGCTTGATAAGGCTGATGTCCTTTTCCTCTTAAGTCCAACTCAGGATGCAAGTACACTTGAATCCTGGATCTTACATGGGGCATTTTAAAAGCTAAGGTTCCCCCTACTAAACTTACTGCAATTAAAGGAATGGCCCAGTAAATGACTCGAATTTTTGTTAAGAAAAACAAAACAACCAACGTAAAAACAATGATTCCAGTTGTTCCATTATCCGGTTCTAAAAAAATCAAAAAAATGGGAACGCCTAATAAAAGAAGAATCTGACAAAATTTAGTAAAATAAATGGCTTTTTGGCGGATAGACCAATGAATAAAGCAAATTGGAATAAAGTATTTAGCAAGCTCTGAAGGCTGGAATGTGAATCCAAAAAAATTCAACCACCTTTTAGCTCCATTCAGTTCAACTCCGATAGGTGGAATAAATACTAATGCTAATAACACCGTAATAATAAATAGAAGGATATAGCTGATTTTAGAAATGTTCTTATAGCCGATTTTATAAGCTAGAAAACCAAGAAAAATACCAAAGAAGGCATAAATAATTTGTTTTAAGAAGGCGCTATAGGTAGCTGTATCTAAAGAGCGGTCTAAAATTTCTGCTGAAGTGGTATTGAAGACCATCAAAAGACCAATAGAAAATAAGAAAGTAGTAGAAATAGAAAGCCACCAGCTACATTTTGTCATCTTATTTTCAATCTATCTCCCGGCTTCAGCTTTTTTGCTTTTGTCTTATCCAAATTATTGATACGAAGGAGCTCTTCAAGCTTAATGTGATGTTTCATGGCAATAGTCCATGGGTTATCGCCTGGTTTAACGACATAATACTCACTTTGATTAAAAGTAGTCTTTTGTGGTTCAGTTGTTTTCTTCTGGGCTTCTGGAATTTTTAAAACTTGGCCAATACGAATAATAGTTGTCTTAAGCTGATTTTCTTCAATGATCTCATTAACAGAGACTCGATAGGTTTTAGCGATTTTATCTAGACTATCACCTTTTTTTACCGTTACTGTTATGAGTTTTTTATCCACTTCTTTCTTTATTACTTCCGGTTTTTTTGGCTCTTGTTTTTTTGGTTCCAAAGCAACAGGCTCCATCTCAGGCAATTTATGAACAATTGTCGGCTCTTTTTCTGAAATTGTCATTTCTTTAAGGTCATTTTGTTCAAAATAATCATTTTCCATAATAGGAACTTCATTTTCGACTAAGAATTCTGATGGATTGACAGGAAGCTTTTCTTCCTTTTGTCTTGTTGCAGTAAAAAATAGTAAAGTCAAAAGTCCGAAATTGACCATTACTGCAATAAGGATCGTATTTCTTTTACTCATAGCATCCTCTCTTTTAAAGCCTTTATGTAATTTTTAAAGGCTTCCCCTCTTTGTTCATAATTTTTAAAACACCCAAAGCTTGGACAACCGGGAGATAGCAAAATAACATCTTTTACGAGGCTTATCTCATAAGCTTTTTTTACACAAGCTTCTAGATTATCTAATACTTCGACATCGACTGTATTTTTAAGCTGGTGGAATATTTTTTTAGCAGCATCACCATAACAGTATACTTTCTTTACTTTTGTAGTGAATGACTCTGACCACTTTGAAAAATCCCCCAAACAATCATACCCGCCTGCAATTAATATAATCTTTTGCTGAAAACTTTCAACTGCCTTAATTGTAGCACTCACGTTTGTGGACTTACTATCGTTATAAAAGTTTCTACCTGCTATGGATGTTACCCACTCTAAACGATGTTCTGGTTTTTGAAAATCTACCAAAGAGTTTTCAAAAAACTCTTTGGTAACGCCAAACTGGTTACAAATAGTAAAAGCAGCGCACAAGTTTTCTTGTAAAAGATCTTTTCGAGAGGTATTGAAAAAATGATCTGGAATAATTTTTACATTCGTAGGACTTTGTTGCCAAAGTTCATATACGTTTTTAATAACGAAGCAATCTTTTTTTATAAGCTTTGCCAACTTCATCTTCGTGCTTGCATAGTGTAAAAAGCTATTATAACGATCTAGATGATGAGGGGTAATATTCAATATCAGACCAAATTCTATGTTATTGCTTTGCATTGTTTCTAACTGATAAGAACTTGTTTCTACAATCAATAGCTGAGCAGGGTCGTTCTGCAAAAGGAATTCTGTTAAAGGCAATCCAACATTTCCAACAGCTTTTGTGGCAACTCCCCATTGATTTAAAATAAAAGAAGCTAATAGACATACGGTTGTTTTACCATTGGTTCCTGTTACAGCAACACAGGGTGTTTTTGTATAACGAAGACCGAGCTCCATTTCCCCAATTATTGGTATTTCTTTCTTGTTTAAATATTTAACAACTTTATGGTCTGGAGAAAACCCAGGTGAAATAATCACTTGTTTAAAAGAGGTCTTTTCAACTTCTTCTAAAGTTACCTGTTGCAGCAAGTCATCATAAATTATAGGTTTTTCCCCTAGAGAGAGCAAAAACTTATAAGCAGCAGTCCCGCTTTTTCCTGATCCAAGTATTAAGGTACCCATTACTGAAACTTCAATGATGCGATGGCAATAATACAAAATAAAAGGGAAATAATCCAAAAACGCAAAACTACTTTTGTCTCAGGCCACCCTTTATATTCAAAATGATGATGTAAAGGAGAGCATAAAAAAATTCTTTTTTTATTTCTGAATTTATAGCTCAACACCTGCAAAATAACTGATAGCGTTTCAACAACGAAAATCATACCGGCTAAGGCTAGAATAAGCTCTCTTTTTATTAAAATAGCACTCAATCCTAATATTCCACCAAGTCCAAGAGATCCTGTGTCACCCATAAAAACTTGAGCTGGATACCCGTTGAACCATAAAAAGCCAAGTGCAGCTCCTGATAAAGCTAGCAAATAAACAGCAATTTCCCCACTTCCTTCAATATATAAAATGTTCAAGTACCTAGAAAGCTCCATATGATTAGATAAAAAAGCAAATATAGCTAAAGTTATGGCAACCATAATAATACATCCGGCTGCAAGTCCATCCAAACCATCGGTTAGGTTAACAGCATTAGAAGTACCTGTAATGACAAGAATTAAAAATAGCCACAAAATAAAAAGGAGAGCTCCCTTAAACTCTAATAGCGGCTGCTTCATAAAAGGCATATACAACATAGAAGAGTACTTTGTTGTAGAAAGTGTTGTTACTCTTTTTTCTGAAAATGTTTTAGCAATAGGCGGTTTTAAGCTTGTTGTTTTTTCAATAAAACTTTGGAAAGAAGGCGCCAGTAAATACAGACTGACAAGAGTAGAAAAAAGAACCTGAAACAAAAGCTTTTTTTTAGGCTTGATCCCCTTCGAGTTTTTATAGCGAAGCTTATAGTAATCATCTACTGCTCCAATCATTCCTAACACAACAGTG
>PFAC01000051.1 GCA_002773835.1 Chlamydiae bacterium CG10_big_fil_rev_8_21_14_0_10_35_9
AGTAACCAATTTTGGGACAATGTAGAAAAAACAAAGTCTTGCTATGAACCAGATGCCCCCATCATTATCAATGGAAAAAAATTAACTGATAACGCCGAAAACTTTCGTAATGAAATGTTTAGAGCTTGTTCATTAGTTGATCGATTTGCAAGAGAGTTTTTTGAAAATCCCCCTAAGCATGTGCTTGATTTGGGCTCTGGAATTGGAGCTAATACAAGACCCATGGCTAAACATGGAGCTCATGTAACAGCGATTGATAGTTCAAGAGAACTACTTGAAACTTTTTCCAGCAAATGTGTAGAAGACAGCTGTCCTAATGAAAATGTTCGCTTGCTTTGTAGAGATATAACAATTCTGGAATCCTATGGAGAGAACTTTGATCTTGTTGTAGCAGTCGATATACTACCCTACATAGCTCCAAAAGATCTCCAATCAACCATGAAAAAAATTCATATGTGCTTAGCTGCTAAAGGTATTCTTATTGGCACTACTTTTACAACCAATCAGCATCCTATTTTACGTACCTGTATGGAGAAAATGGGCGGACACTTTTATGAAGGTGGCAGAGAGTTTACAGAACAGCTTCTTACGGAATCTGGTTTTTCAGTAGAAAAAATAGAAGAGCGCGAAGAAGGTGGATTTTGCTTTAAAGCAATAAAAGTCTCTCCAGAAAAAGAGTCTTAAGATTTAGTAGCCATGAGATTATAAAAGTCTCTTACATCTGCAGGAGTGCTTACATATCCCTCCTGCAGAAATCCCTCTATAACATAACAATTTAACAGGTAATGCAAATCTGGGTTGCTTTAAATAGGATTATCCCAGTTTAGTGAAACAATACGAGATTTAAGCAGATTTGTATGCACTTCCTTAACAAGCTCTTGAGGGAAACTCTCAATCATTCCATGAAAAATCTCATCACCTAGAAGTTCCACCACATGCTTTGGTGTAGTAGGTAAAAGAGGGAGTACCCCATTTGGAAGGTGTCTTGTAATGCCATTATATTTTTTCTTTAAAATCACACCAATTGATCCATTGTAACAGCGAAGCGCAATCTCACGACAATCAAATCCAGCGCATACAAGATGATAGATTAACATCAAAGGAGACGTAATGTTCAAATGACCAAATAATACGTAATGATCTAATTGAAGAGGAACTGTTAACGCCAAAATCCCACCGTCTTTGAGGTCGTCAAAGATTTTATCTAAAAATAACCCGGGATTTCTTTGATGTTCATAAATCTGACTGCACCAAATCGCATCAAACTGCCGACCAAAGGTACACTTTAAGTAATCTTGTCGATAATCCGCTTCATACTCATCTCCAGGGGCAATTTCAACAGTTGTTACCTCTTTACCAAGATGTCGAAAAACTCGCGTACATCGACCTTCATGGCTTCCAATATCTACAACAGAATGAAAGTCATAATGCTTACACATCTTGAGTAAAGTAAGATGAGAATAGTATATAACTTCCTCATGGATGCTTGTTCCATTATTAATAATAAACCGTGTGTTATTTCCAGACCAAGGAGTTGGCGGGACTTTTTGCAAGGTAAAATGAGGCAATGCTCCTTTTGGGTCTTCATATTCTCGTCCAGTATCTTGAAATGCATCATAATATTTTCTTACATCATATCCACATTTATGAAGAAATTTATGGATTTGATCTTTCACCTTAACCTGTACGCTTGTAGCCATTTTTACTCCTATTCTTTGGATAGTTTGCCTTTAAGTAGCTAAGTCAACACCAAACTCCAGCATTTTGCATATGCAAGCAAATAAAAAAAATAAAATTTTTTTTATTATTCAACGATATATAGTGGTTTAAAATTTATTTTGATAGTCTGGTATACCCCCTTTCTTTTTAACATTCTGAGAGATGAAAATGCCTAAAGCCTATTCCATAGACCTCCGCCAGAGGGTTCTTCAACATTTAGAAAAAAAAACAATAACAGAAAGGCTGCAAGCCTCTTATTTCAAGTAGGAATAGCAACGATTTATCGCTGGCTATCCCGTAAAAAAGAAAAAGGCAATGTAGAACCTCTGCGTAGGCCTTATGTTTATAAAAAAATCGATGATGAAAAACTAATCGAATATATAGAGGCGCACCCGGATCATTTTTTATCTGAGATCGGCAAGCATTTTAACCTAACCCCTCAAGCAATTTTCTATGCTCTCAAACGGCTTAAAATTACTCGAAAAAAAAGTTCACGCTCTACCGGGAAAGAGATGAAGAAAAAAGAGCAAATTTCATAAAAAGTCTAGAAAAAATCCCTATTGAACAAAGGGTCTATTTAGATGAGAGTGGCATCAATTGATACTTATACCGGGAATATGGATGAAGCATGCGCGGAGAAAAGGTAGTCAGACTGACAAGAAGGAATTAAGCCTACTAATATCATCCATCTGGGACGGCCATCTCTTCGGATAGCTTCAGCTGTCTGAAAGTCGCGCGTAGTTTGATTTAAATGCAAATCTGGATCGCTTTCATCAACAATTTCATCCAAAAGCTGCATAGCCTCCCAAACTCCCATTTTTCCATGGCAAAGAGGCAGGTAAGTCTTCCTTTTTTTCTTAACAAAATCCACTGTTTGCTGAGTATGATTAAGATAGTAAAATTCTTTGACTTGAGAAGAAGTATTTTCAGAATACTGTCTATATTCATCTTGATTCTTTGGCAGTGAAGTTTCCTCGGCGTTTAATAAACAAAAACAAGTGACAACAAATGATAACAGAAACTTGAACATAGAAAGCTTCTTTCCTTAAAATTTAAAAGGATAGAACCTTGATGGGTAAAAAATAATTTTTCAATAAAAATTTCAAAAATCTATTAGTTAATTCAGTTCCTCAGATGGTGAATTTAGAAAAGCTCTTTCTGCTAACTGTTGCACCTGCAATAACAAGGCAGTAAACGCTGTTTTTTCTATTCTACTTCTTTCTTCAAGCTTAATTTTTTCTTTATCTATCAAACTGTTTATATATTGAACTGTAGCTTCTTTTGTGATGGGAGAAGCTGTAGCATCGTTTCTTGCTGTAAGACCAAGTAACCCTTGAGGCTCGGATATAGCACCGGTGCCAAAACCGTTATTCCAGAAATAAACTCGTCCATCGCGAATACCCTCTTCTCCGACACCAGTTGTAGGATCGCCTACAGCACGATTCTGAGGACAAGGGTGATGGAGTATTTTACGTAAAAACCCAATCTCTTCAATAAGATCATATTTTTGTAAAAATGCCTGTTCTTCTCCATTCAGCTCACTTTTATTAATAAGTTTGATGGCCTCTAATGCAATAACTGCTGGAGTTATACTTTGAAAGCTGTCGAAAATATCTTTCAATATTGCTTCAATAATGTTTTTCTGAGTTCCATTAATTGCTTCTTGCTCCCGAATAAGTTCTTGAGCTTGAAAAGGAACAGACACAGAATCGTCTACTCGTTCGACTGGAGAGATCCTACCGGGTGAATCCTGCAATATGCTTGCAGGATCAACAATTTCAGAAGAAAGATTTATATTCCCCCCTATAGCTAAAGGAAACTGGCGTACTATTCTTTGATAAAGCTGATATGCAATTAAATTTCTTGCAAGTAAAACATCTAAAGATTTTTTAATGTTTACTATTTCAATTACCTGAAACCATGTTCCACTATGCTCCGTATCATAGTTAACTAAAGTACCAATTTCCTGTAAAGCAACCCGAACTACTTCTTTATAATTCGAAGGCACTTTGAATGATATAGTACTTCGCCATATATTTGAGCTTGCTGTTACGCTTCTTATAATACTTTCACTATTTACTTGTGCATGAAAGTACTGAATATTCGTCATTATCTCCATAGCTTCTATCCTGAAAAGATTAAAAAATTAATCGAAATAAAATAAAAAAAGAGTGCTTAAAACTAAAGTTTTAAATGGTTGAAGACCCAGCTATTGGACTCACATCGATAAAAACTCTTAAAAATAAAATTTTTTAATGCGTCAAAAACATCTCTAGATGAATCATTAGGCTTAAATTTGTAAAATGCAACCGAACTTTGGAGATTATTTCAATGTCTATATCAAGTAACATTTTAAGTAGTATTACATCTTTTCGCAATCCTAACGGTCCAGAACAGGAATGGACAAGGATTGTCCATAAAAGTGCTGCGAACCCCTTAAAGGTAGTTGTTGCAGAAGTTGGCTACATCGTCACAATTCCTTTTTCAATTGTAGAAACAGCTATAGCAATTATCGCTAAATTTTTTTCTGATTACCTTCCCATAGGGCAAGAAAATTATGATAAAATAACAGCTTGGTTAAAAAGCAGTGCATTTTCAATAGCCTGGTCTACCGCAGACGCTGCTATAAATCTTTTCTGCAATGATATGATTCAAACGGAAAGCGTGGCAAGAGCTTGCGCTACAAGTGGAAACATCTTCCGTGTTCCTATAGAAGCACTATAAACATAAAACATGTCTAAAAAAAAATAGCCTCTCATCCGAAAGACTTGAATATTCCAGTAATTGATTGCTTTACGAATGACTTTGAGTATGGTTTTTCCTTTCTAAGAAAACTGATTTTTTTATGCAATTAACTAAAGCTTTAATTATCAATAAGTTTTGACTCTTAAAAATGAAGTTGATGAAAAAAAACTTAAAATGATTAAACTATAGTCATAAGTGGGTTGGGACTACCCGGCCGGCGTTTATACCTCAAGGACTACCTTGGGGTTTTTCGCTTTTTATGGATATAGATAATATCTTTTACCTTCTTTCTCTATTTTTTTTTCTTTATAGAATTTCTTTTCAAGAATTAAGAGCTCGATTGGGTTGGTTCGGACGGATAATTGAAAGACCGATCGGCCTAGAAATTAAATCTGCTATTTGCAAGCCTTCTGAATTAGTTTTTTTATCCGAAATAATTATCTCAAAAGGAAACCTGCTATGTTTAATATTATCTCCACTGCAAATGCAATGTTAATTTTAAAAAAAAATATGACATTTATCATTTTTTTTCTAAAAAATTTTTCAGTCCAAGCACTTCAAGTTAGCAGGAAGTAAAGCTTTTCTAACAAAAAAATATTCAATCAAAAAGTTAGACAAACACTCATTTAAAATTTACGAAATATAACTAGAAAAAACAAATCGTGAAAACCTAGATCTTAAAAAGGTCCAAAAGCCCTTTAGAAAAAATTATACATTAAAATTTTTTCCTTTCTGCTATAAACAAAAAAAATGATTTACCACAGAAAGGAGTCCTACTATGAAAGATGACAAATCCAAATCTACTACGAACGATGCCGGGATTCCAGTTCCCAGTGACGAACACTCTCTCACAGTCGGACCTGATGGACCTATCTTACTGCAAGACCATTATCTTATAGAGCAGATGGCCAATTTCAACAGAGAGAAAATTCCGGAGCGTCAGCCTCATGCAAAAGGATCGGGAGCTTTTGGTTATTTTGAGGTAACTGAAGACGTCAGTGCCTATACCAAAGCAGTAGTATTTCAGCCTGGTGCAAAAACGGACACATTAATACGGTTCTCAACAGTAGCTGGAGAACAAGGAAGCCCTGATACCTGGCGAGACCCTCGAGGCTTTGCTTTGAAGTTTTATACTAGCGAAGGTGTTTACGATATGGTTGGTAATAATACCCCAGTATTTTTCGTCCGTGATCCGATGAAGTTCCAACACTTCATCCGTTCTCAAAAAAGACGCGCAGATAATGGCCTCCGTGACAACGATATGCAGTGGGATTTTTGGACCCTTTCGCCTGAGTCTGCACATCAAGTGACATGGCTTATGGGAGATCGAGGCGTTCCAAAAACATGGCGAAATATGAATGGTTACTCAAGTCATACATATATGTGGGTTAATGCTAAAGGAGAGCGTTTTTTTGTGAAGTATCACTTCAAAACTGACCAGGGAATTGATTTCCTAACACAAGAAGAGGCAGACCGTTTAGCTGGTGTCGATGGTGACTATCATCGTCGTGATTTATTTGAAGCTATTAAACGAGGTGACTACCCTAGCTGGACTTTAAAAATGCAAATTATGCCTTTTGAAGAGGCTGCTACCTACCGACTTAACCCATTTGATCTAACTAAGGTTTGGCCTCATAGTGATTATCCACTAAAAGAGGTTGGTCGCCTGACTCTAAACCGCAACCCTACTGACTTCCATACGGAGATTGAACAGGCTGCCTTCGAACCAAACAACATGATACCTGGAATAGGACCTAGCCCCGATAAAATGTTGCTTGCTCGCCTCTTTTCCTATGCTGATGCTCATCGTGCCCGCCTCGGAGTAAACTACAAGCAGATCCCAGTCAATCACCCAAAATGTCCGTTCCATAGCTATAGTAAAGATGGAGCAATGCGAGTGGAGAATGTTTCCGATCCTGTGTATGCTCCTAACTCCAAAGGAGGTCCAAAAGCCGATAGTGAGCGATACCCCCACTTGGAAGTATGGGGTGCAAGCGGCGATTTTGTACACGCAGCCTATACTTTACGAAAAGACGATGATGACTGGAGTCAAGCAGGAGACTTAGTTCGCAAAGTCATGGATGATGAGCAACGCAATCGGCTAGTCTCAAATGTTGTTGGGCATCTTAAAAAAGGCGTATCTGAGCCTGTTCTTCAACGAGCATTTGAGTACTGGCACAATATTGACAAAGATATTGGAGAGAGAATTAAAAACGGTGTAAAATCATAAAAGACATTCTAATTCTATTATGCCAATATGTTCACAAAAACAGATCGTCTTTATTGCAGGAGCTTCACGAGGAATTGGTTTGGCTACTGCATACCATTTATCTCAACAAGGATATATCGTTTATGGAACATACAATAAAAGCCAGCCCCCTAGTGACTCCATAACTGAAAGTCGGATTACATTTTTTCAAATGGATATTACGGATGTAGATAATATCGAGAAAATAGTAAATCAGATTCTATCTAAAGAGAGTAAGGTAGATGTTGTGATTAACTGTGCGGCAATTGGTATCTATGGACCTGCTGAAGAAGTGTCTATAGAACAAGCACAAAATATGTTCGATGTAAATGTGTTTGGAATTATGCGTGTTATGCAAAGGGTATTACCTCAGTTTAGAAAACAGGGTAAAGGATTGATAATTAATATCAGTAGTATGGCAGCTTTAGATCCTATCCCCGGCTCTGATTGGTATGCTTCTTCTAAATATGCCCTAGAAGGACTAACAGAATCTATGGCAAGTTACCTACAAAATCAACATATTCACCTTGTTTTAGTTGAACCCGGTCCAGTGAATACTGATTTTATATCTAAATCTTCCCAAATGGCAGATATCACTTTACCTGATGATCCTTATAATGGAATGAGTGAAACAGTATATTATTGGCATAAGAAAGCTTTGTCCAAGGGGCAAGATCCAAATGAAATTGCACAACTAATAGAAGAAATTATCCTAACTCCCCTTCCACAGCTTCGTTACCAGACTTCCTGTGATATGCAGAAAATTGCACAAGAAAGATATGTCGATCCTTCAGGGAATAGCTTTTTAGAAAATAAGCGCGAATTCACAAATAGTTTGGATTAAAAAAAGTCTCTCTTTTACTAAAGGACTTTTACACTACGATTTGCTAAGCACATTTTAGCGGAACACATAAAGGAAGCTTCAAGACTTAAGATGATAGAACTTCTTTAACTTCCATAGCCTTGGTAACAAGTGCTTGGTTATTATCCAAATAGAATAAATTAATTATTTTATCATCCAATGTATGAGGATTTTCACGCAGATATTCTACAAGTGCAATACAAAGTGCAGTTTCAGAAATAGAAGGATCAATATGATTTCCCCCAGGCCCTGCTTTAGCAAATTCACCCCCATAAATTGAGGCTGATATCGCACAAAGATTGAGCGTATTCTGCATATGAACATCCTTTGTATTAACAAAAAGGGTAATAGCATTTAGATATGCGTCTTTAATTTGAGTAATTGCTGTTTTCAAATCCATACCATTTTGTAGAAAAGGAGAATGAGTATGTAAGATGCGTGAATTACTCTCATTTAAAATGGAATTTCCTGATGAAATTTGGGGTATTGGACTTAGATTGCCAAACTGTTTATAAATAGCACCGCTAAGGCCTCCTCCGGAAGGTTTTCTTCCACTTCCAATGGCACTTCCAGCAGGGTCTTGAATAACACCTTGCGATATTAAAATAGATCCAATGGAAATATTAAAGTGACTTGATGCTTTGTATGCATCTTCTGGTTGAATATTAAACTCTGTTTGCAAGTACGATAATATTGCCTCAGGCCGAATCAATTTATCTGAATCGGTTAGTTTTCTTGGCATTGAACTGCTTTTATCTGTAGCATTGATCCAGCAAGCCCCTGCAAGCTTAGCAGGTAATCCAACAAAAAGAAAAAGCGCAGCTGATGGGATAAAAGCAATTACACCTATTACTTTCCAAAAGACATCTGCACATTTCTTGTATGTCTCATTAGAACTTAGGTTTGTAGCTGAGTATCTCCCTTGTATTGAATTAATAGACCAAAGTATTGGTCGGCAAGGTAAATGTCCAAATACATTAGAATTGCTGATAAAATTCACAACTAAAATAGCCTTTTTTTTATTTAACACATTTATTTTAAAACAAAATTATAATTACTTTAAAGTAAAAAAATTAATTAACTTTTAAATATTGTATTAAAACAACACATAAATTAAAGAAATTCCAGTTATTTTAAAAAAATTATTAGCAAACCACTAAAGGTCTGGCTTTCCTTGATTTTCAATATATTTATTATCAAACTGCGTCGAAAAACCTCTTCCTTCAGGGAGAGGAGGATGTCAATCAAGGGAAAAGCGCTTGAGCTCTCTACAGCTCCAATTAATACATCGGTCTTTTTTCCTAGAAAAAATCCCAGAAAATAATCCCATCAAGCGATTTTGAGGATGGTTGCTGTAACTGGTAGCAGGGTTCAGATCCCATAATCGATAATTAAATTTATGACTCTATATTTCTCGAATGATATAAAGAAAAAATCAGAAGACATCAACTAACTAAGGATGAAAAGTGGGAATCCAAGAAGAAGTCAAGTTGCCAGCAAAAGAAACAGCAGAAGCATGGGCGAAAGAAACATATGAGGTATTAACTAATCTATGGGACGCAGGGCTTAGCGATGCCGCCAATAAAAAAGGCTGGTTGTGGGGAGACTTTTGGAAGGGCGGAAATACGCTCGATTCTGTAATCAACTACTATTCCGTTTTGAAAATCAAAAGAGAGTACAAATACATAGAAGATAGCTACAATTACTTGTTCAGCAAATTGCCCTATGGTACCGGTCACTGGCGTGACGATTATGGATGGTGGGGTAATGCTTTCGTCAATGCATTCCATTATATTGACTCCGACGAGGCCGCATCTGGATTGCAAGACAACTGTAAAACTGCTGCTAAACAATGCTGGGAGTGGTTGCACAAAAGTGCAAATGAAAATAAGACCTACACTTCCACTTGCAACAGGTCTCTGTTCGGTGAAGGATATGCAGCCTGGAATGGTGGCGACGCAGAAGCTTATGATAAAGAAAATGGCCAGTGTCGTAAAAATCCGGGTGGAACCTACCAATACAATTGTGTTCCAAATTCCGTAACAAATTTAGGCTTCTGGGCACTCTCCAATGGAATACAGGAGTTTCTTGATTCGGATGCAAAATATCTTGATTCGATGAGAGACACATTTGATTGGATGTATACATACCAGAAGTCGAGCCCATCTCTTTTGCTCAATAAAGATGAACTGATTTTTGAGACCCCGAATCCTTGGGCTCATAGAGATGCGCATTTCAATCCTGATGATCCGCGCGGATGGTGTGTTGATCCTCAACGAGCCTGGACAGCTGACCAGGGAGTCTTCCTCTATTGTGCGCTAAAGACACTCAAAAAGGAAGCTAACCAGAATAGTGCACGCGCCAAGGAGCTTACTTATTTGATAAAAACCATACTTTGGTCGCTGGTCATGAAGGGAGTAATTAGCAACAACTATGTTCTTCACGAGTATCCTACGGACCCGGCAAAAATGCAGGACAATAATGCGTCTAACTTCAATGACAACTACTGCACAGGGCCAGGTGTTCTGATGCGCTATCTTGGATATTCATACCCAATGATTTTCGGATTTGACCCGAACTTCCCTATTCAGACAAAAAAACTGATCGTAACAACAGCCGCCAGAGCATGGCAATGTAGAGACTCCAAAGGCATTATCCGTTGTTGGCATGAAGCAGACATAGAAAAAACAAAATACTGGAGGTTCTATAAGCTGGCCTCGCCCGCAAGGGAGCTTTGGGACTTTGCATTCCAGACAGCTGCACTAGATCTCTTTGTAGCGCAACTCCGCCTGTATTGAATATATCGAGAGGGCTTATAACCGCCAAAGATCTCATAATGACAATTTTTAAATCTAAACTGCGCTTTTTTGAGATAAGTGCAGCATTTCTGTAGCATTAAGGATTAAAGACATAAAAAAAGCAGTTAAGTTTGGAACTTAACTGCTTGTATTCTAAGAACTCCGGTTACTAAGCACAGAACTTTTGATTGGTTGAAATTAAAAAATCGATTTAAGCTACTACTCCTCAACAACCTTTAGGAAGCATATGAGTATTATAACAAACAAGACTAATATCTGTTGGTCGATTAAAAAATTCATGTTTATGTGCATGATTTTTTTCTTATCTTCAAGACTTCTTTCTGCAAATGAAGCAGATATTTCTCCAAAAATCTCTTTCGAATTACTTACAGGAGTTTATTCACTAAAAGGCAGCAATCCCAACTCAGATCGCATTAATTATCGAGGTGAAGTAGAAATTCAAAAACACGGATCCAATTATATGCTAATTTGGAAAATAGGCAGACAACAGACTCAGGTTGGGATTGGCATTTTAAATGATCACGTTCTCAGTGTAGCTTTTTATGATCTTTCTGGAAATGCAACTGGTGCTGTCTCTTATTCTCTGATAGAAGACGGAAAACTCGAAGGGTTATGGGCAATATTTGGGAGTGAAACTTATGGCAAAGAATATCTTACCTTCAATCGCTCATAGAATGGGACATATTTCCTATCAAAAAAAAAAGCCCCTCGAAAGAGGGGCCATAACTCCGGATGCAAGATTCGAACTTGCGACCAATGGATTAACAGTCTTGTTCGCTACAGTTTTCTACAACAGCTCAAAACGCGTAACAGCACTAATTTTAGGTAATTACAAAGATTTATTCAATGCCTAGTTTGGTGATTTATTGTGAAATATTGCCCTTAATTGGAGCATTAGCGGAGCATCTTTTCTAAGCTAGTTGCAAAGTTTATTATGTATGTTTTTTTAAACTCGGACAAACTTCATGTTTTGGATCCCACCATAAAATTAAAAAAAGATTACCTTCCTTAATACCCCAGATTCTTTTACTACCAGATATACGTAATGAGTACAGCTCATCTAAGTCATCTTTTTGAAGTTGACGTAGCCGCTTTTGAGCTTCAGCAGAAAGTTTATCATATAGTATCGGGTGAGAACCATTATCTCTCAATGATTGCCAAGTTAGTTTTTGTGCTTCAAAAATTTTTTTGAATAACTCCTGAATCATAGATGGTTCAAACTTGTCCCATCCCCAAAGACCATCTTTATCCATCTGCTCAACCCTAAATTCTGGATGATTATCTTCTGATGGGAAAATCCCCGCTTTAGGAATTTTACTCTCTACTGGATTAAAAGAAGTTCTAGGTGTTTTCTTTTTCTTTTTTTTAGACACGAATATTTGAAGCTAAATCATTTCTATTTAATTGGATGGCCTTCAACATCGATACCGCTATAATACTCATGCATTAAAGAAATTTGGATTTCTGAAGCTCCTCTTTGCCCGGGATTAAGCCCTTTTCGAGCTTGAATCCACGGCTCTTCCAAATGCGTAAGATCACTTAGCCATTGAGCAGACTTTTTACCATAAGAATCCAATACCTGATCTATAGTATCTTTTTGATTTTTAGATAATTTACTTGAATCACCTTCTGATAATTTCTCAACATAAAACATCCCTTTATGTTGAAGATATAACTCTTTGACCACCGGTCCGTTTGCCCATGCAAGGATTTTTTCCTTGAACAAAGGCTTTTCATCCCAAACTAATGACCATGCCTGAGAGTAATAAACTAACTTTTGTAGTTTCCAAGCTGTAATAGGTTTCGTTTTAGACTGCTTTCCCAAAATATAGGCGGCAACATCTAGTGCTGAAACTAATCTTTCTTTATTCATTAAATTTTTTCTTTATTCAGGAAAATAGGATACTTATTTCGCTATCTATAATCAATATATAGAATTTTTTTTACATCCTTATCAAGGAAATTAAGTTTTGTAAGAAAAGTTATCTTTCAGAATTTTTGCTACAAAAGATCAACGTGATGAAAAAAGCTTTAGAATAATTTTTTCAATTAATGCGCCTAATTTTCTTTGTCTTCCAGATCTAGTAAGTGGAATGCCGATTGTTCTAGAAATTTTAGCTTTAAAAGCTGAAATCCCAAAAAATCTTTTCCAAGAAAACCCACCTTTATTCATTCAACTCTTCCATTACTTTCTTAGTTTTAAAGATATTTTTCTCATTTCCATGCTTTTTCATAAAAAAATATAAAGCTTTTTCAATATTCTGCTCTCCACTTTCTCTTTGTGCTGTATGTAAAATAAATTGAAAAAGAATAAAGAAAATAAAAATTATTCCTAATATAAGAATAATAAATACCCAAAGCCAAATAGGAATTTTACAAATTAATTCTATCACTACCGCCTAACTCCTATGATATGTCGCAAATTCAAGATATCTTTTTAAATCATCTTCACTCAAAGAAGGTTTGAACCGAGACGCTTCTTCTATTAAACTAGCCATGGAGATCAAAGCATTTTCATGTAGAGCTTTTAAAGAAACATTATTCACAATTAACTTTAGGTCGGAAGAAATTAAACCCTCAGTAATTCTAGCTAATTCTTCGAAGTCAATACCACTTCTTATAGGTCTTTCTTCTAAAAGAAGATAAAATAATTCACGTCTTGCTTCTTTATCTGGAGGTGGAATAAAAACTCTTTTATCCATCCGTCCAGACCGTAGAATTGCAGGATCTATTCTTTCAGGGAAATTTGTAGCACCTATGACTAGAACCTTTTTCTTAACGCTCCCTTCCATATGCATTAAAAATTCGCTGATTTCTGCTTCACGGTATTGTTCAGATGAGGACAGGCTATCTCTTCTAGGCATTAATCCAGAAATCTCATCTACAAATAGAACGCTTGGAGCTATTTCTTCAGCTTTCCTAAATGCTTGTACAATATTATTTGAAGTTGCATGAATATAAGAGCTTCCTACTGTTCCTTCACTCATTTCGATAAGCTCTGCTCTAAGGGCTTCAGCCAACTTTCTCGCTATAAATGTCTTTCCACATCCTGGAGGTCCAAAAAACAAAACTCCATTAGAAGGAGTAACACCATATTTTTCATAAGCCTCCCAGTTAAGAAATGGTTGGATAACATCCCGTATTAGAGTTCTTTTCAACTCCGCCATTCCAGCTATCGCATCCAATCCTCTTCTTTGAGTTAGATTTTTCAACCTTTCAGCAATATCTTCTTCCTTATGGTCAGAATATCTTTTACCTGTAATTTCAAAACTACCTGAGAATAGTACTTCATGAGGTATGTCCCGAGCTTTCAATTTTTTCACTATTTCTTCGTCGTGAAAGAGATACATATATTCTTTACTATCTAAAAGAAATACCTCCACAAATTGCTGTTTATCGACTCTTTTTAGAATTCTAGATCCCCCAGGGAGCACCCATCCTGGTGGAAATGTAGGCTTTGTACTCATATGCTACCCTTCATTTTCATCAGAAAGATTAAGAACATATTGAGCTATTTCTTTATCCGAATAGCCTTCGATTCTTACTTCTTTCAAGAGCTTAGGATTGTTCTTTTGTAAATAAGAAATTACTCCCTTTTCTTCTTTCGTTAAGCTGTAGGGCGTGGAGGCTGTTTTCGACGAAGTAGCGCTGATATCTCCCCAAAAAGACTTTAACAAAATAAAACCAATACCGATTACCCCCCAAACCCAGCGAAAGCTTTTTTTCTCATTCTTATCTGCCAACCTTTTACTAATCATCCTCCAGATGGCAGCAGCCCATATTAATTTGACCGCATCCTTTTGATCTTCATCAAGATATTGCTCTGATAAACCATTTGCCCCATCCAATATTTTTTCAAAATCATTCCCATCGCAATTCTCTGCAAATTTTGTGGTCACTTTTAGGTGCCTTACAAATTCATCCTGACTCTCCACATCTCCATTAAAAATTAATGTAAGACGATTTAACAACAGTTCGTATGGATAATAAAATGCCTGGTAAGACCTTGTGTATGACTTCTCATCTACAAATTCATGTGCTTTAGTAATAAATAAACGAGAACAAATCAGCAAAAAAGCTATCCTATTTTCCCTGTCCACATTGTTCTCTATCAATAGGGAATCTGTTCTCTTACATTCATCAAAAGCTTCTAAAAATTTTTCCTTTTGAATTAAATTTTCTATCGTTTCAATTGCAGACGAGAGTTCAAGTTGATGCCATGCTTCATTTGCTAAAATCTGTTTTTTATCCGCTTCTACCTTCTCGAGAATGGATTCAGAAAGTGCTAATTTGGTACATTGTTCAAGAAAAAGTTTGGCTATTTCAGCATCAGAATTGTCATTGTAAATATCGATCGAAATAGATCTTAATTTTTCTGCGGTATCATTTTTCAAGATGATTAAAGGACTATATTCTGAAAGCTCGAATTTATCTAATGCACAAAAGTAATCATGAATTTTTTCCAGGGATTTTTTCGCAGAAGAGACTTCTAAATTAGAGGCTTGCACACCTTCCAGAAACTCTAACTCCTTTTTCACTTTCAAAATTATAGGTTGAAGGATATCTGAATCAACCGCATGTCCAATCCTGTTGAATGCTAAGTAACAAGCCCCTATTACTTCGGGATATTTGGTCAGGTAATAAAAGGAGACTGTTTTTTCTGAAATCTTCTCATAAATTGAATTTCTGAATTCCTCAAAAAGAGAAGTAACTGTACCGAGTTCATCATGAAGAAGATAATGCTTTTCATAAAATTTCCAAAATTCATCCGATTCAACAATTTGCTTCCAAAAGCACAAAGAACGGCGAAAGCTATCCAAGTTAGAGCTAGAAAAGGCATGAAACATCAGCGCTAACGCTAAATTTTTTTTATCCAGCCAATTAAAACCTGTTCCTTCAGTTTCTTTAAGAGTATCAACAGCTTGCTGGTAATTTCCCTTGGATATAAGGGTTAAGACTTTGCGGCTTTCTACACTGTAATCCTCAAACCAAAAGAAAATCTCCTTTAAACGTTCTTTGATTCCAGAGATTCTTTCTAAGGCAAGACGTATTTCATTTTCTTTGCGAAATTCTTTAACGCTGCCGATATCGGTCTCAAATTCCTGCACCTCTTCTATTTTTGCAAGCTGGATAAGCTGTTGGGATCTTTTTCTGATTTCCCTCAAAACTGAGGTTGAAGGAAGCCCAAGAATATTGAATGCATTTTTGATTAATATTTGCGGAAGATGTCCTGTTGATGTCATAACATGATTCCTGATTTCACAAATTTGACTTCAGTCTTCCCTTCCCAGATAAATGGGCGGATTGCCCAGAAAATTTCCTGCATTTCCTTTATATCCGACCTAGCTAACGCGTCCTGACCTCTACTAATTAAAGTTGAGAGCGATGGATGAGGGTTCTGCTTTTCTTGTGCTTGCTCAATTAGGTATTGCATCCACGATGCTAAAATGCGTGGATCCGAGAATTGGCATCTGAAATGAAGTTCGTCGAGTTTTTTTGCAATATGCTCGATCCACACAGCATCCTGTTTGGCAATAGCGGAAAGCCCCTCTTTACGCAAGGTGTTGTAAGAAGCCTCATATTCCGCCTTCTTATCCAAAGGATTGCAATCTTGCAGGTATTCAGAGACCTCATCGCATTCGCGCCAGAATGCAGCTACATTAGCATTATATTTTGTTTTTGCTTCCATGTGATCCAAGGCTATCATCAGATCTTTCACTTGTTTTTCAGCTTTCCTTTGCTGGTCAGAATCCGATCCGGATCCGTCAATTGTAACCTGGGTATCTTTGATAATACTTTTGATAATTTCAGCTTCCTTCGAATGATTTTCATTTCCAATAATAGACTCCGATCTGGATACTTGCTCTGAAAAATCTTTTTTTACCTCATCAATCTTTGCTGTGTCAAAATAGAGAGTTTTGCGTGCGTTGAGTGTAATATCTGATTCTGGCAGATAAGCCGTTACTGAAAGTTCTCTAGATTCATTAATTTGAATAGTAATATCTACTGGCGAGCCACGCTTAAGATCTTTAGCAATTGATTTTCCTGTAATTGCTAAATGGCATACAAGAGTATTGCGGTTGGTGATCAATGACTCTCCTTCATAAACACATATAGGAAGACCGTTTTCTGAAGATCCTGCTTTTACGTCTGCAATTGTGTGGAAGCGCTTTGTTTCTTTAAGAGGCAGTGTGCTGTTTTTAGAGAAAAAGAATTCCACTGTTTCAGAAGCATCAGCATAGCCCTGATGAGAAGAAAGTGATATGACTGAAACTCCAATCGAATAGGGAAGGGGTGCACCCATAATTGAAATTCCTCGAGCAATATGAATACTTTCTGGAGAAGAGGCTATGAGTCGTCCATCGCTGTCTTTGACATAGATCCAATATCTCGTTCCTTTCTCTCCTGTAGGTAAAGTCAATATGAATTTTCCGTTTTTAATCAAAACTTCTTCTGAAGTAAATGAGTTGTCTGATCCAGCAAATTGTATTGAATGGGGCAGGCAATTCTCTAAAAATTCAGAAATTCTTCCAGTAATCATTTGCTCATCATCAGAGGTCACTGGATTGTAGTTTACTTCAAGCTGGCAAGCTGCGCTCTGTTGTTTATTGTTTGAGCTATCCTGGATGGAAACCGTTGTCTGATTTCCGAACATAGCAGCCCCTTTAGCTACCACTGTTAAAGGATCCAAACTCCCGTCAACTTTAATTTGAAGGGAATCTTTCAAAAATTCCCTAAGAACTGGCATCTGAGTCGGACCTCCAACAAAAACGATTTTCTGGACTGTAGAAAGATCAACTTTTGCATCTTCAATTGTCTTTTTACAAAGTTCTACTGTCTTATCAAATAGGTGTTTACAGCTTTCAAGGAGATCATGCCTCGATATCTCTATAGAGTCCTGAATATGAATTTGATCTTTTTGGATGTCTATTTCTATCGTAGTTTTTTCGCTAATAGTCAGTTCAATTTTTGCTGTTTCAGCAAGCTCTTTAAGATAGCTAAAAACCTCCGGATGAATTGAAGGATTCAAAGAAACTCCTTTAGATGAAAGAAAAGGAAGTATAAGGTTTTGCATGATAGCCGTATCAAAATCTTTTCCTCCAAGAAAATTATCTCCTGCATGCGCAAGAACAGTAAGTAAACCATCGCGCAAAGCAACAAGAGCAACATCGAAAGTACCTCCTCCTAAATCATATACGAGCCAATTTTCATTTTCTTGATTAAGGAATCCATAAGCAATTGCAGCAGCAATAGGCTCTTGTAAAAGGGCAATTTGTTTAAACCCTGCTAGTGCTCCTGCTCTCTTAGTAGCTTCGGATTGAACTGTAGAGAAATAAGCAGGAACTGTAATTACAGCTGCTTCCAAATTTATCTCAGGATACTTTCTATGCACATCACTTTTCAAAGTCTTCAGTATTTCTGCTGAAATTTCTTCGGGAAGGAGGTTATTCTGTAAATTTGGGAAAAAAACAGTTTCCTCAGTTCCCATTAAACGCTTAATTTCAGCTTTACAATTTTGTAAACTTTCTTTTGAATTATTCATCTTTCGTTTTGCTTTCGTCCCAACTACTAAATTTCTATTTCTATCTGCATATAAAACCGAAGGAGTACTTTCTTCTCCTAAAGCATTTTTAATAATTTGCACTTCATCTTGTTGAATAACTGCTACAGATGAATTTGTAGTACCTAAATCGATTCCAATTGAAATTGTTGACAAAACCACCCTCCTATAAAACTCGGGAATAAACCGTAAAAATTAACTAAAAAAAAGATAAATATTTATTTATTAAAATAAGCAATTTCTTAATTGATTTATTATAAGTAAAGATAATATAAAAAAGAACTCGTAATTATTTTTTAAATAATTATTATTTTAACAAAAAAAAATTCAAAATATGCATTTGAAGTAAAAGGAATTAAAATGACAATGGAATTGGATTTTCTGTATAAGAAATAAACTAAGAAATTTAAATTTTATATTAGCCTATATAGAGTTCCATAAACAGATGAATAGCACAACTATTCTAAAAAAATAATTTATATATTTAACGTTCTTAGACTCTACTAAATTATCATGAGGCTTTTTTCCAAAACAAACCCATTTAAGCTATACCTTGAAGTTTTTTCAAAAGAAAAAGGTTTTGATAGATCGATTTTTGAAGTGAACGATCATATTTTAGAATTTTATCAGTATTTTCCTCTTCAGGAATTGCCCCAAGCATTGTATTAAACTTGTCGGCTTCTGTATTCAATAATTTTTTTTGCTCAAGCTTGCTTATTTCTTTTTTGCAACGCTGTTTTTCTAGAATATAAAGTTCAAGAAGCCTGTTTGTAATTTCCTTTTTATTGGAATAGCCATTTTCTTCAAGAAGAGCCTTTAATTTTTCATAACTATACAAGCCACAGCTCATATTTTCTTTTTCCTGATATGAGATAATATCTAAATGCTGAGCAATTAAACAAAAATCATCGGCAATATTACTTTCAATCCCCTCACCTTCCCATATTGGTTGATCAAAGCCTACTTTTCCACTTTCAAGACATTTGAGATAAGTATCTATCCAATTAATGTAGTCCTGGTTATGAGCAATCTCCTCATTGAGTTCAGCATTGCTCTTCTTATTATAGTCATAAAAACTCTTAAAAAGAGTTTCTATATATTTCCTTATACTTCCAGCTTCATAACGAATAACGCGCCGCAGTCGCCAAAAGTCAATTGCTATTTTCTCCACAAGAAGGCTCTCTATTTGATTTTGTGGCATCAGGCATTCCTTGAGGTTTTCCAACAGCTCGTTATATTCGCTTTCGCTCTCCTTCCCAATTTCGGATGAAATAATTATGTCTTTTGTGAAAATGCCATGCTTTATTGGATTCGCTGCAACAATAGCTTTTCCTCCCTTAGTTTTTGGGCCTGTAGAAAATAATGCATTTGCTTGATTTGCTACGGATTGTTTTTCTGTAGTCATATAATACCTCCTTGGTATTGCTTTTTATGTTCTAACGCTTTTTGTACTCCAAGAGAGAGAGCCAAGTTTTGACATCAAGCCCTTTCAAGATCGCATCTCCAACGCTTTTTTCAAAAGGCGCCATCCATATGATTAGATTGCTATACTGTTTTTTCCACCATGTAAGCGGTTTAATGCCTGCTTCATCGTAGTCAAGCGAAAACAATATTGAAGGTGCTTTTAGAAGAAATGCATGTGTATCTTTATCAGGCTTTTTTGAAGCACCTCCAAGCGCTATCACTGAACATAATTCCTCAGCTTCTTGTTGAACAAGCATTGCATCAAGCTCAGATTCTAAAATAAGAACTGAGCTATTTAAATCCGATCGATATACAGCAGGGCCTGCCATACTGCCCTGCACCTCAACATATTTTGGATAATGATCTTTTGAATGCCAATCTGTTCTTCTTATTTTTATTTTGGAAAGGGCCTCTCCTTTAAAATATGGAATAACAATTCCCTTTGGCAGCCATATCTTCCGTTTAAAACCCTCACCTAACCATTCGGCGAAAAAAGAATTCTTATTCCATCCAATTTGAAACCTTTTTATTGAGTCTATTGTAAATTCTCGTGCTTTCAAAAAGGCTACTGTACTTGGATTATTGATAAGGTCAATATGGCAGCTCTTAATGAATGCAGATGCATGAAACTGCCATTGAGGAGTTGGAGGATTCGCTTTTTTAGGAACAAATACAGTGGATTGGCTAAAATATCGTTTTTTCTTCTTCTCCGGAAAAATATGCGCCTTTTCACATGCCTCTTTAAAAGAGCATCCATGAAAATCCCTAAAATATTGAATTACATCTCCAGATTTCCCACATTTACGGCAATAATACCGGTTGTTTTCTGACCAAATGATGAAACGGTCTTTACCTCCGCATCCAGGACAAGGCGAGTGGTATTCTCCTCCATTTGTAGCAGCAACTCGTTTAGGGGTTAATTGATCTTCTAGTGCAATCTCTAACAATGTTATGTCCATGTTCATAATGTTTCCGTCCATGGCAATATTATTAGCGCTTCGAAGAAGCGTCCAATGTGTCCACCCTGACCACGTATTTTTATTTTCTGAAAAATTTCCAATCGCAGCCGCTTATTATTTTCTGAGACAATCATGACATGGCCCCCTTGGACGCATGGACGCTCCCTTAATAGCCAATGAGTTAACAACATCAAATCCTTGGACCTCGTTTTATACATCTTGGACCTCCTCCCATATTTGCGCTGTCTGTTTCGTAAATTGCTGAAACTCTTCCCTACACTTCTCAAGAGAAGGAAATATATAACAGCGACAGCGTTCGCCTTCGAGAGTAGGTCTCCCTTTTTGAAGGGAAGGAAATAGCTTCTTAAGCATTTTTCCGAATTCAGATGAGTTGACTGGTTTCATCCCCTCTTCATCACACCAATCTCTGTAGTCTTTATGCAGGCCCTTACATGAGCGTGTGCCAAACTCCCATGCACTTTCACTACATGCCAAATTCCAAGCCCCAGCCTTTAATGCTTCATAAACATACTGTTCTGCGCTAGAAGCACTCTTCATTTTCATATCGAAGCCTGAATCGTTTTCTGGCATAATACATGGATCAAAATCGGATAAATCTATATGAAGAAGATCATATAATAGTGCATTCAAACCACCCGATTGCATTTGCTGCACAAGGGCTTTAAAATACTCGGTTTTTCCTTTATATTTGGGTGAAACGTTTAGACAAAAGAAGCGCCTATCATCAAGATCTATGGGAACAGCCCAATCTTCGTTGCTACAGATAATGAGATGTCTGTTATTCTCTATGGTATATCCATCCTTTCCTTTTGCTTCGATAAAAATTGTCTTGTCTGTAATAAGAGCTTTTAAAGCACCTACTTCTTTCTTGTTGCCTCCCCAAATAGCCTCATTTGCAAAAATGAGATAGGCGTTTTGCAAGTGGCTGTTAAATTTTCCGACTACTTGATCTAGGTTTGTCAAAGTTAAAAAATGAATTCCAAACAACTTACCAAAAGTCTCAACAAATATATTTTTTCCGGTACCTTGAAGACCTCTTAACACTATTGCTGTTGCAAGCACTGAAGGCTTCTGTATTACACAAGCCATCCACTTGCGAAGATATTCAAAGTGTATTTGATTACCTGCACAGATGACTTCTAATGTATGCCGCCAAAAAAGAGAGCAATCTCCCTTTTGAGGGGCTACCGTAAAACCCTTAAAGATGTTATAATTTCCGTCATAATGTCCTGGTCTTGTTGGATCAAAAACAAGATTTTTGTAAGTGCGTCTATCGGGGTGCTTAAGCCAAAACTTTGCCTTGTTTTGTTGCTTACCTTCTGAATCGATAAAGAAATCATTTTCATGTAAATTCATCAATGACGTACGCGAATCCAATACAAAAGTGTTATCTTCTTTTTCTACCAAGATATAGGTAGACTTTGTGTGTATTACAGCGTATTTACTATTCATTTCTTTCACAACCCGCTCTTCAGAGGTGATTGTTTTTTTTGTTATTTCTTCTGCTCTTTTTTCACATAACGTGATATAATCCGACATTATAAACTCCTTAAGTTTATTAATTAGTTAAATGGAGCCTACTCCCAATAGGCTCTTTATTTTTTTATGAATAACTAAGCTTTTGATTGCTCATCGATATAGTTGAGAAATGCTTGTTCATCTAATAGGATTTTCCTTCCTAATTTCTTTACTACCCTTTGGTTAAAATTGTGTTTATTAGTAAAGATGAGATGACGGATGCCACCCTCTGGAATAGCTTGGTATTTTTCAAGCCATTGTTTAAGAGTAAGAAAGTTTTTGTGAGATTGATTTGTTACAGCCATACACGCTCCATTGCAGTAATTTGTAATTTTCTACAATTATTGATAGAGCTATGTAATTAATTGAAGAAAAGGCGCTTATCGGACTTTTACGTATAAAAAACTATCGCAGGTGAATTGGTGTAATAACTCTTGAAAGCTTTGCTATTTTACTTGCCTTCTTAAAGCTTCTTCGAACTTGACTTGGATCAATAGGAGAGCCCTTTTTAGTTCTAAAAACATACATATCTGTTGTCCGTCCAAGTTCTAGTAAACGATCAAATAGTTCTTCAGGAATGTAACATGCAAACAAACTTCGAATAGTATCAAGTGAAATATACCCCATAACTTCACCTTCGTGAATATCTGTATCTTTTATTTTTAAAATACTTTCAAGTGTTACAAGAATAGCTTCCTTAGGATTCAAATGCATTTCAACGTTGAAATAATATAAGAGCCTGGCTATTAATTCATGAACCGGGTTAATTGAGTTTAATGCCTCAAAAAATGGTTCCAATTCTTCCTTCTTTATTGGGTTTTTAACCTCTGTCCGATGACTAAATTTTCTTTCCCTATAAAAATCAACTTTTTCCCCACTGATAAATTTACGAAATGACTGTAATATTTCATAAATTTTCCAATCATAATGCTCTCGCTTTGAAAAGTTTCGTCCACTTTCTTCTATAAAAGAACTATTATCTAAATAAGAAGCTACATCAGATAAAGGGTCAATAACACCCTTTCTGATTAATTTATCAAATATCTTCCGATATTGGGTCGAAGATGTCCCTTTAGAGCAATATAAAATGAACATTGTGATAGCCTTTTCCACCGTATCGTTCATGTCTATATTAATGACTTCAGCATCACTTGTGTTTATTCCGGTAACCCAATAAAAAGAGACACCAGTGGATTCACATATCTCTTTAATAGTTGCGAGAGAAGTAGTTTCCGGATCTATTTTCTTTTCTTTCTTTTTTTAGCCAAAAATCACCTCATTCATTTTTTCTACTGCTTTTGAAAGATGTTTTTCTGTTAGATGGGTATACCTTTTAGTAACATCAAGGCGTTTATGACCTAACAAAATACCAATTTCAGTAAGGCTTGATCCTGACATAGCCATATAACTTGCTGCCGTGTGGCGCAAGTCGTGAAATTTAAAATTTTGCACACCTGCTGCGTTAAGGGCCTTTAACCAAGGTTTTCTTAAATCAATTGACCGACTTAAATGCTTACCTGGAAATAATAAATTGGTTGTAACTTTTTTTTGTTGCAGATGTTGTTTTAAAAGTTCAAGAGGAAGGCGAGCTAATGGAATTACTCTATGAGATTTATTTTTCGTTTTTTCTAAAATGATTTGCTTTTTAAAAAGATCTACTTGAGGCCAGGTTAGTGTCATTATTTCACTTTTGCGCATGCCTGTGCTAATAGCGAGAATCACAACAAGATACAGATAAGGGCTATCACTTTTTTGACACGCAATCAAAAGCCTCTTTCTTTCCTCATCGCTAAGAAATCGTACTCTTCCAGGAGGCTCTTTCGGCTTGGAAATATTTGCAATCGGCGATGTTTGAAGCCAGCCATACTCTTTAATTCCTATTGTAAAAACATGGCTTAAAGAAGCTATATATCGAACAACTGTGGAAGGGCTTCTTTGTTTTGATTTATTGGTTAAAGTAATTAAAAGTTCATCCCTTCCTTCTGCAATAAGCGCTGGTGTGATATCTGCCAAAAGGTAGCAGCCTATACGGTTTTTCCACCAATAAAGATGGCTCTTTTTTGCTTGAGGAGGTTGGAATTGTTTAATATAACGATCAATCATGTCAGCCAGAGTATGTTTTTTAGCTGCTGATATTTTAAAATGCCTTCCTTCTTCAATCGCAACTTCAGTTTGTCTAGCCCACCTTTTAGCCTCGGTAAGCCGAGCAAAAGTAGCTACTTGTACTGGGTATCCTTTTCGGCGAATACGCACTTGATATTTTGGCTTCCCTTCTTTTGTTTTTCTTTCTTTAATTGTCGCCATTCTTAGCCTCGTATAGTTTATTTTTGACCACATAAGACAACTTTTCTTATGGCTACACGATACCTCAGAACTGGATAGAGCAAACGCTATATCGCTTATCGGACTTTTTTACTAGCCGAAAGCATTATTTTTCAGATCCAAAGTATGGTTTTTGAGACTAGTGGAGCATTATTGGAGCATTAAGACTTAAAGACATAAAAAAAGCAGTTAAGTTTTGAACTTAACTGCTTGTATTCTAAGAACTCCGGATGCAAGATTCGAACTTGCGACCAATGGATTAACAGTCCACTGCTCTACCGCTGAGCTAATCCGGAATAAAGGCTCATATTGTATAAATCATCAGAAATAAATGCAAATTATTTTGAAGAGATATTATGCTTGTAACGTAAACCAAATTTTTAAGGCATTTTGGAAGAGATAGACGGATACATAGAAGACATCATATTTTTAAGCCCGGACAACGGCTTTACAGTTGCCAAGCTTAAAGAGCCGCATAAAGATAAACTAACTGTAATTACGGGATATTTATCTATAGCACAGCCTGGGGAAACAATTACATGTAAAGGCTCCTGGAAATACCACCCCAAGCATGGAGAGCAGTTTGAAGTTAGTTCCTTCGAAGTTGAATCACCAGCTGATTTAGTAGGTATTCAAAAATATTTAGAATCAGGCCTTATCAAAGGTATTGGCCCTTCCTATGCAAAAAAAATCGTGGATAAATTTGGGGAAGAAACTCTAAATATTTTAGATAAAACACCTCAAAGGCTCCTTGAAATTACAGGCATTGGCGCAAAAAGAATTGATAAAATAATTGAATGCTGGCAAGAGCAAAGCTCTATTAGACAAGTGATGATTTTTTTAAGGTCTCAAGGCATTAGCCCAGTATATGCTCAAAAAATTTATAAAACTTACGGCGATCAAAGCATACAAAAAGTAAAAGAAAATCCCTACCAGCTAGCTAAAGACATTTTTGGAATCGGTTTTAAAATGGCTGATAAAACAGCGCAAAACATGGGATTTGCCTTAAACTCAGATCAAAGGATAGAAGCCGGTATAGAATATGTTCTTTTTGAACTGACCAATGAAGGACATACCAGATACCCTAAAGATCAACTTTTAGAAAAAGTGCAACAGACTTTGGAAGTTGAAATACAACTTATCGAAAAAGTCTTACATCAAATGATTGATGAAAAAAAGCTTATCTTTGATGGGTCATTTATTTGGCTAAGGACTTTTTACTATAGCGAGCTTGGTGCTGCTAAAGAACTGCTAAGGCTTTACACATCTCCTATAAATGTTAGATCGATTGATATTGAAAAAGCGATTATTTGGGCGCAAAAAGAGCTTAATATTGAATTTGCCCATGAACAGATTCAAGCGGTAAAAGGGTGTTTAGAAAATAAACTCCATATCGTAACTGGAGGACCTGGTACAGGAAAGAGTACCATTACCAATGCCATTCTAAGGATATACGAAAAACTAACGAACAAAATTTTACTTACAGCTCCAACGGGAAGAGCTGCTAAAAGACTTTCTCAAATTACCCGAAAAAAAGCATTTACTATCCATGCAGCATTAGAGTTTGATCCAGCTACCAAAAACTTTAAAAAAACACAGGAAAATCCCCTTTCTCATGATTTAATCATCGTAGATGAGGCAAGCATGATTGATACGTATATTATGTTTCTTTTCTTAAGAGCGATTCCTGATCATGCTAAAGTAATATTCATTGGGGATATTGACCAGCTTCCCTCAGTAGGTGCAGGAAACGTTTTAAAAGATCTTATTGGCTCTGAAAAAATTCCTGTCACTACATTAAAAGAGATCTTTAGACAAGCTAAGGGATCAAAAATTATCGTTAATGCACACAGAATTAACGAAGGAGAATTCCCCTATCTTACACAAGCTAAATGGAGTGATTTTCATTTTTATGAGGTAAATGAACCAGAAGAGATACAAGCTAAAATTATTGAAATGGTCTCAGATAAAATCCCTAAAATGAAAAACTTTGACCCTATTAAAGACATTCAAGTTTTAGCTCCTATGAAAAAAGGGCTGATAGGTATTGAAATGCTCAATAATTACCTACAGTGCAAATTAAACCCTTCGAATAATCCTTTTTATAAAGGGGGGAAAAGGTTTCATTTGAATGACAAGGTTATGCAAATCAAAAACAATTACCAGAAAAAAGTGTATAATGGAGATGTGGGCACCATTATTACCATCGATTTATCTGAGCAAACGTTATACGTTGGTTTTGAAGAAAAAATAGTAGAATATGATTTTTCAGAACTAGATGAGCTTGTCTTAGCCTATGCTGTATCAGTGCACAAATATCAAGGAAGTGAATGCCCTTGTATTGTCATGCCTATACATACTTCTCATTTTAAATTATTGCACCGTAACTTGCTATATACTGCAATTACAAGAGGAAAACGATTAGTAGTGTTGATAGGTACAAAAAAAGCCATTGCCATAGCTATAAACAACAATGAAGTACAACTAAGACACACTGGGCTAAAAGATTTGCTGAAAAAAGAAGATTTTCAGGAAACAACGCTACCAGGTTTGAGTTTTTGAAGCTGAGGCACCTCTAAAAGATCTTCAAAACTTGCAGCTAGCATCATCCCTTCACTGACATGTCCCATAATTTTAGCTGGCTTTAAATTGGCCACAACAACAATCTTTTTACCGACTAAATCCTCTGGCCGATAAGATTTAGCAACGCCTGCTACAATAAATCTTTTTTCAAAACCAAGATCTACTTCTAAATGAAGTAAGCGAGAGCTTTTAGGAATAGGTTTTGCAGTTAAAACTTGAGCCACTCTTAAATCAAGCTGTTGGAACTGATCAAATTCTATAAGTTTTTTAAGGTCGGGAAAAGCACTTATCTTTTCACTTTTAGGAGAAAGTTTAATGATTTCCTGTTCTATTTGCTCATCTTCAATTTTGGCAAATAAAACTTTTGGCTCGGGTAGTATTTGCTCTGAGGGTACTAACCTTTTAGTAGCAAGCTCCCAGCTTTCTTCTGTGATAAGATTAGTATAGCCCAGCATATTCCAGATTTTTTGAGCCGTATCAGGCATAATAGGAAAAGCCAAAATAGCCAAATTTTTAATGCATTGAATACAACATGCAATAACTGTCTCCATTTCTTTTTTTTGCTTGAGGTCTTTAGCTAAAGACCATGGCTTTCGACTATCAAAATAGACATTACCGGCAGAGGCAAGTTCTATTAAATACTGAGCCGCCCTTCTCAATTTAAAAGAATTAAAAGCATGAAATGCATCACCCGTAATTTTTTCGACCTTATGGATAAATTCTAAATCTTCTTGCTGAGTTACATCCATCGAAGGCACCATACCACCGCATTTGTTTCTCGCAAAAGTAAGAGTGCGATGGATAAAATTACCAAGCTTTCCTACTAAGTCATTGTTACATTTGTTCTGGAAGTCTTTCCAGGAGAAGTCCGAATCGGATGTTTCAGGTGCAATGGCTGCTAAATAATATCTAATTTGATCTGTGGTATATTTTTTGAAAAAATCGTCAAGGTCAATAGTCCAATTGTCTGACTTAGAAAAAGGCCTTCCTTCTAACATTAAAAATTCATTAGCTGGGACTTCCGTGGGAAGAATATAAGGATCATCTTGCCCCATTAGCATCGCAGGGAAAAATACAGTATGAAAAGGAATATTATCTTTTCCAACAAAATGAATTAAGTTGACTTCTTCATTCATCCAGTAATTTTTCCACTTATCTGGATCACCAACTTTTAAAGCCCACTCTTTTGTTGCTGTAATATATCCGATAGGAGCATCAAACCATACATAAAAAACCTTACCATCTGTTCCTTTTAAAGGAACTTTAATCCCCCAGGAAGAATCTCTCGTAATTGCTCTTTCTCTTAACTCTTTAATGTAATGCTCAGTAAATGCAGTAACATTCGACTTGAAGTTTTTCGTTTCTAGCCAATTCTTTAGACGGTCTTTAAACTTATCAAACCGCAAATACCAATGTTTACTAGGCTTTAATACTAAAGGAGCGTTAGTAATTTTTGAGCGAGGATCCTTAAGGTCAGTAGCTTCATAGCTCGCGCCGCATTTTTGACACTCGTCACCTCTTGCTTCCTCAAACCCGCACCTGGGGCATGTCCCCATTACATAACGGTCAGCTAAGAACTTGTTTTCTTTTTCGGAAAATAAATGTTCTTCTGTTTTTTCTTCGATATAACCGTTTTCGTAG
>PFAC01000028.1 GCA_002773835.1 Chlamydiae bacterium CG10_big_fil_rev_8_21_14_0_10_35_9
GATCAAATTCTCAGTAAAAAAATTAAACTTTATTCGTGGGTTATTACCCACACAAACTTTCTTCTCGGCACTCTCTTCTTACTGTCAAGATAACAATGCAACTTTGCGTTGCTCTTTCCTTCTTTGCTTGAAGGAAGTAATAAACATACAAAACTCCGGTGTTTGAAAGCAAACAGTTTTTTAAAGAAATTCAAAAAAATAAAATTTCTACACTTTTTAAGGCTTTATCAAAAAATTTAATTGATACCTTTTTGAAGGACTTTTCCCACCCAAAAAATCCTTGATTTCTCCTATGAGAAAGGTCATATTTGGATCGTGTTTTTTCACGAGTTAAAAAACGCAATGTGAACTGCAGCATTTTTAAACGGAAAGTAGAAACAATCTTTCTCAACGTATGTGTTCATTTATCAAAATACTTGTAAATTTAAAGTCTGCTTTTTTCAAAAGATCAGAATTTTGAGTAAGCAATGCGTTAGGAATAATGATTCCTAAATAACACCTTGGTTTTTCTAAAAACATTTTTTGTTGTAGATTTAATTTTTTATTGATGCTTTTGTTTAGACCTTTTATCGTTCATTGTCGATTAAAGGAGTCTTATATGAATTTAAAAATTATGTCATTAATTATGCTTTCATGCTTTTGCTTGAATGTTAATGCTATCCCGCCAGCACCATGCGACAAACCTGTTCAAAATCTTTGCTGCGATAATCCAAAACCAGGCCCTTTTGCCTTCAAATATCCTCGTGATATTGGATTAGTTTGTCCAAGCAACTTTTATGTAGCCTTTGACTTACTAGTGATGCAAGCAAAGGAAAATGGTCTTGACTATGCCATGACCAACTCTTCTGGAGGACAAAGTGCAAATACTATTGGAACATCTCCTTTAACTAATGGTTCTGTTAAAGGTTACACTACTGGTGACAATAGCAGCTGGGATCTCGGTGGCCGCTTTGATATAGGCTATTATTCTCATCATGATTTTTGGAATCTAGATGCTACGTGGACCTATTTCCATTTTACTGAAGATAAAAGTTCATCTATTGATGGCAGTGGAAGAATGCTTCCTTTTTGGTTAACTCCAGTAGATTTTCCTTCAGCTACAACAGCTATACCTGCAGGCGATGCGTCTGCACAATGGAAACTACACTATAATACTTTTGATTTAAGCTTGGGAATCCCGCGTCACTCATCTAGATACTTTATTACCAATCCTTTTTTTGGAATTAGAGCTGCTTGGATTAAGCAAAGCTATCTAGCTCGATATGGCGGAGACCAAGGAGTTAATAATCCAGATATAGCACTCGCCTCTTCACCTGAAATGAATGCTAAAAATGATTTGTCAGCTATTGGCTTTAGAGCTGGACTAAATACTGAGTGGTTAGTTGGGTTAGGCTTTCAAGTCTTTGGAAAGATAGCCGGGTCAATGTTATATACAAAGTTTGATGTAGATCAAAGTGTTGCACAATTTGGTAATGGTTATGAAGTTTCTAACGACTTCATACAAAACATTCCCAACCTTGAAGTTGCACTTGGACTTGGTTACAGAGCTCTTTTTAATAAAAATAAAGCTGGCGTCGTAGCACGTGTTGCATGGGAGTTTCATCAATGGTGGAATGTCAATCAACTTAGAAGGTTTTTTGATGAACAAAGTTGGTCAGCTAACAAACCTGTTTCAAGAGGCGATTTAACTTTGAATGGTGTTTCAATTAGTTTAGGATTTGACCTTTAGAAAGCATACCTTTTTACAAAAAAAAACGTCTTATTATTTAAGACGTTTTTTTTATTTTATCTCTTGATAAAAAAAAGAAAAAAACAGATTTTTATTGCTATTTTTCAAGAAATATTTTTATGGTCTAGGTAAGTTGCTATCTTTTCTAAATTCTTGTGCATTTTAGGAATTAGAAAAAAACGAATTAAAGTTAACAAACCAATAAATTTAAAGTTGGGAGAAATAAAAAAATGCAAGTTAAATGGAAAATGAAACACTTGCTTGCGTCATCAGTTGCAGCTGTTTTAGCTGTTTCTAATGCGTACGCAATTCCTAGAGGTCCATGTGATCAACCTCCAGTAGATGTTTGCTGTGAAGATCCAAAACCAGGTCCTTTTGCTTTTGCTTATCCAAAAGATGTTGGATTAGCTTGCCCAAGAGACTTTTATTTTGCAGCTGACTTCATTGCCTTTCAGGCAAAAGAAGATGGGCTAGATTTTGCCATCACAAATACTTCTGGCGCGCAGGATGCCAATACAATTGGAACTGCTGCGCTTACAGGTGGAGCTGTACAAGGCTTTTCTAACGATGATGACAACTGGGACTGGGGCTTTGGAGCTCGAGTTAATATTGGCTTTTACTTAAACCATGACGCATGGAATATTGACGCTGAGTGGACTTATTTAAAAACTAATCAAGATGAAAGCGCAACTGTTAAGGGTGACGGAAGAATGCTTCCCTTCTGGTTAGCACCAGAAGGCTTCCCAGCTGCTGCTGCTGGAATTCTACCAGAAAGAGAAGCTTCCGCTAGATGGAAGTTAACTTATAATACATTAGACATAAGCTTAGGTAAACCTCACCATATCAGTAGATATGTTATTTTCAATCCACACTTTGGTGTTCGCGCCGCATGGATTGATCAAGACTATCTAGCTCGTTATGGAGGAAGCTTCACAGATGGGGCAACAACTCAGCTTGGAGCTGAAATGAATGCCAAGAACGACATTTGGTCTGTTGGTCTTCGTGCTGGCTTAAGATCTGAATGGCTGTTAGGCTCAGGCTTTACAATTTTTGGAAATGTTGCAGGATCGATTCTATTTACAAAATATGATATTGATCAGTCTACTTCGCAAGCAAATAATAGTTACACGATTAGCTATGACTATTACAGCAACATTCCTAACTTTGAAGTCTTACTTGGCTTAGGTTGGAATACTTTATTCAATAAAGATCAAAACCGTGTATCTTTAAGGCTTGCTTATGAGTTCCATCAGTGGTGGAATATTAACCAACTTAGAAGATTTTTCGATAATCAAAACTGGTCAGCTAATGACAAAGTTTCTCGAGGAGATCTTACTTTGAATGGTCTATCTTTCAGAGTTGGATTTGACTTTTAAGTAAAATCTTAAACTTAAAGAAAGTTTTGCAAAGGTCGCATAATGCGACCTTTTTTTTATGCACAAAATCTAAAGAACTTGTAAAAGTAAATAAAGAGCCATTCCAGCAAGATATCCGCTTAATGCAGTAAGACTAATACGTTTTAAATACCACATAAAACTTATCTTCTCCATCCCCATTAAAGCTACTCCAGCAGCAGATCCAATTATTAAAATACTTCCTCCAGTTCCAGCTGCATAAGCAATCATCATCCAGATGGGAGAATCAGTAGGATAGCTTTGTAAATCATACATCCCCATGCAAGCAGCAACTAATGGGACATTATCTACAATTGCTGAAATCACCCCAATGGCTGAGGCAATTAAAGGGATATTCTGTAAATGATCACTTAAATACGCAGCTAATTGCTTTAAAATCCCAACGGATTCCAGGGCATGAATACTAAGTAAGATCCCTAAGAAAAATAAAACACCTGATGTATCAATTTTTGTTAAAACATGAGGAACACGAAGGTGATGCCTATTTTCATATTTGTGATGATAAATGTCTGTCACTAGCCACAGTACGCCAAGCCCGATTAACATCCCCATAAAAGGAGGAAGCCCCGTTAAAGCTTTAAAAATTGGTACAAAAATTAAAGCACCAACTCCTACGCAAAATACCACTTTTGCTCCGGGCTCTTCTTTTTCAGATAAATTGTAATTTTTTATGTGAAAGTTTCCTTTTAGCCTGAAACTTAACAAGGAAAGCGAAACTATCAGAGAGAAAAAACTAGGTATAAATAAAGACTTAATTACATTTATTGTAGTTACTTGTCCATTAATCCAGAGCATGGTAGTTGTTACATCACCAATAGGAGTCCAAGCGCCGCCAGCATTGGCAGCTATCACTACCATTGATCCAATCAACATTCTTTCTTTTGGATCATCAATGAGCTTACGCAAAAGAGAAATCATGACAATCGTAGTCGTTAAATTATCTAAAAGGGCGGAAAGAAAAAACGCTATAAACCCAATAAGCCACAGCATTTTTTTCTTACTTCTTGTTCTAATTAAGTCTGTAATGATTTTAAATCCCTTATGGGAATCAATTACTTCAACCAGGGTCATCGCCCCTAATAAGAAGAAAATAATTTGACTCACATCTCCTACATATTCATTTAGTTTTTCTAAACTTATTATTTCAGGAGAACTAAACCCAATGAAAATTAACGCCCAGACTCCAACACTCATAAGTAAAGCTGCGGCAGTTTTATTAATTTTAATATTATGTTCTAAAATAATTGCTAAATAGCCTAAAGAGAAAACACTAATAATCAGATAGTGAAAAAAAGTCATAGTCTCATCCGTTTTTGATAGATATTTTGAAGGTCAACGGATAAAAAACCTAGATTTTTTTAAGAAATGCCCCAAATTATAGGAATTAAAAAAGTGCACAAAATTAAAATTATTAAATTTAGAGGAAGCCCTATTTTAAAATAGTCAGTATATTTATACCCCCCAGGGCCAAATACAATAGCATTTGTTTGATACCCTATAGGGGTTAAAAAAGAACATGATCCGGCTATTGCTACTGTTATGGCTAGCGCATGCACAACGTCCAAAGAAGGGACAGTAATTAAACTAAGGCCAGTAAAAAAAATGGGAAACAATATAAGCACCGCTGCAGTATTTGTAATAAGTTCTGTAAAAATCGTAGTGCAAATAAATATAGTGGCCACAAAAAAGTAAGGATTTTTTCCTAAAAGGGGCAAGAAACCATGTGCAATATATTTGGCAACATTTGTAACTTCAAGGGCCTTGGACAAAGTAAGTCCACCGATAATCATTACTAAAAGATTCCAGTTAATAGCCTCAAATGCTTTTCTAGGGGTTACTATCCGAAATAAAATTAAACTAACAGCAGCAATAATACTTGCTATCATCATAGATGTGTAACTGGTGGCCAATACGACCATCGCAATCATAATTAGAGCCACTGTAAAAGATTTTTTTTTAGAGAATAAGGGAATTTCCTTACTAGGTAAAAGGGTGAATATATCTCTGTTACTCACAAACTCTTTTTCATCATGTTCTTTAGAAGATAGGACCATTAGTATGTCTCCCGCCCTTAAAGGTAGCTCGCTAATATTCCCAATGTGATAAGAGCCCTGTCTGTATATAGCAAAGACAGAGCCTCCATACCGTATACGAAAATTGACTCTTTTTAGAGTTTTTCCAACTAAACTGGAATTTGCTGTAATAGTATATTCAAAATAATGGGAGGCCAGCTTGTCTAAATTAAACTTTGGATCAGCAACCGATTCCAACCCTTCAATTGCATGCAAAGCAGCAATTTGGTTAAGCTCCCCAAGGAACGTTATGACATCATTTTCTTGAATAACAACATGTGCCCTAGGGGCTTCTATCCTATTACTGTCTCTTGTAATTTCTAAAATAGAAAAACTCCCCTTCAAGATATTTTGACCAATTTCTTTAATAGACTTTCCTATTAGGCTGGATCCGGGCAATATCCGAAACTGGCTCATCATTTTTTTCATTTCCTCAGGTAAGGCAAGATCAGGATCTACTCGAACAGGCAAGAGATACTTTGAGAAAAAAATCAGAAATAGCAAGCCAGCCACCGCGCAAAAAAAGCCAATCTTTCCTATTTCAAAAAAGGACAAGCCAAATGCAGGGTTTGCAGCTTGTAATAGGCCATTGATCACTAAATTTGTAGAAGTTCCAATAAGAGTACAAGTTCCTCCTAACATTGCTGCAAAAGAAATAGGGATTAAAAATAAAGAAGGACTCAGTTTCTTTTCTAAAGCCCATTTTCTTATTATAGGCACCAAAACCATTACAATAGGTGTATTGTTTAAAAAAGCACTTAATACTCCAACAGGAGAAAGAAGAAAAAAAAGGGATTGTATATGACTTTTCCCCTTAGGAAGAAAGCTTTTAGAGATAACATGAATAAGCCCAGATGTTTCAAAAGCTTTTACTACAATAAAAAGCATAGCAATAGTTACCACTGTTTCATTAGCAATGCTATAAAAAAACTTATCTGTAGGGACGATTCCTAAAATTACAGGGATAATTCCAGCTATAAACAAAGTTATTTCAATTGGGAAGTATTCTTTGATTAAAGCAATAATGGTGAGAATAAGAAGAGATATTATTAGATATTCTTGCCATCCGAAAGTTAATAATTGCTGTGCAATAATCATACTTTGTGTTTATCTTGATTTTTGATTTTCTTGCAAAATAAATGAATATTGAAACAGAAATTACTTTAAGTCTGCAAAAAAAATTACGTAAAAGAGGATTTTTCTTTACCTCTTTAGGAGCTTTTTTTTTATTTTTTGGAGCCACTTTTTTATCTGTTCAAACTTTAGAAGAATGGGGAATATGGTTTTTTTTAAGCGCTATTACATTTATTCATATTGGGCTTAAGCCGATTCAAGAAGCAAAAAAAAGGAAGTTAACTCCTGATACAATCACAGTTAAGAATGATAAGCTACTTTATACACATGCAAATACATCTCAGGAACTTTCTTTTGGAGACATTGAAAAGATTTTGTTTTTACAGCGAAAAAAAGACTATGGGATCTTAATTAAGAATAATCAGAAAAAAATATACATGCCTTTTTTTACAAAAGAGTCTTATCAAAAGCTGTTATCGTATTCCAACTTGCAAAATATCATGCATTCTTAAAACACCTACCACTTTATTATCATCTAAAACGGGAAGAACTGAAATAAGTTTTTTAGGGTTTTCTTCCATTTTTTTTAAGGCATTCCAAGCAAGGCTCGCAGGATTGATAGAAAGAAAACTTGATGTCATAAGGTCTTTTAGTTTTTTATGTAAGACTGCTTCACCTTCAGTTTCCAGGCCCCTTCTTAAATCGCCATCCGTAAAAATCCCCTGCATATTTTTTTCTTTATCTATGATTAATAAGCAGCCGCATTTTTTAGAGGAGAGTTCTGCTAGTTTATCAATAAGACTATCTTCTAGCCCTGCAAGTGGAATTTGATTTTCTTTTATCATAATATCACCGACAGATAGAGATAGTTTTTTTCCAATTGCACCCGCTGGATGGTTTAAAGCATATTGATCTAATGAAAAGCCTTTAGCTTTCATTAGTGCAACAGCTAATAGATCCCCGAAAAGCAATTGAACCGTAGTCGAAATTGTAGGAGCTAAATTGAAAGGGCACAATTCGCGTAGCATTGGAAGATAAATAGAAAAATCCGCCAGCTTAGCCAATTCCGAGTTCTTTTCGCAAACTACCGCTACAATTTTTGATTTTCTAGATTTAATATAAGGAACAAGCTGAATAAGTTCTTGGGTCTGACCACTTTTGCTCAATAAAAAAATAACATCATGTTCCGACAAAATGCCTATATCTCCGTGCAGCGCATCAGTTGGAGGTAAAAAAATAGACTTAGATCCAGTGGACAGAAGCGTTTGAGAAATTTTTTGAGAAATAATACCGCTTTTACCAACACCTGTAAAAACCAGTACACCAGTGCAATGTAAACTAAGCTGTAGAATTTCATCTAACTCTTGCTCATTAAAAGAGTCGAAAAAGAAATCTAAATTAGTTTTTTGAATACGTAATAAGTCTTTAAACATAATTACATAAGTATAAAAACAAAAGAAATTGAAGTCTTTTGAAAAATCTCCTACATTGCGGAGTATGGGAAAAATACCTATTGCAATTGCTAAAGGAGATGGCATTGGCCCTGAAATTATGAGGGCATGTCTATTTATTTTGCAGGAAGCTGGTGCGGCTCTAGATTATAAAGAAATAGAAATAGGACAGGCTGTTTATTTACGCGGAATAAAAACAGGGATAGACCCCAGCGTATGGGACATACTGAAAGATTGTAGAGCTTTTTTGAAAGCTCCCATAACGACTCCTCAAGGGGGAGGTTATAAAAGTTTGAATGTCACTATCAGAACAACCCTTGGGCTTTTTGCAAATGTGCGTCCTTGTGTTTCCTATTTTCCCTACATAAATACTAAGCATCCCGATATGGATGTCGTTATCATACGTGAAAATGAAGAAGACCTTTACTGCGGAATTGAATACCAACAAACTCCTGATGTTTGTGAGTCATTAAAGCTTATTTCTCGCTCAGGGTCTGAAAAAATTATTCGCTTTGCCTTCGAATTTGCTAAGCTGCAAAACAGAAAAAAAGTCACCTGCTTTACTAAAGATAATATCTTAAAAATTTCAGATGGCATGTTTCATAAGGTTTTTGACGAAATAGCTAAAGAATACCCTGATATTATTAATGATCATTTGATTGTAGATATTGGCACCGCAAAAATTTCTGATACGCCAGAAGATTTTGATATCGTGGTTATGCCAAATTTATATGGTGACATTGTGTCTGATATCGCAGCACAGATAACAGGTTCAGTAGGGCTTTGTGGAAGTGCCAATATTGGCGTTAAAGGCTCTATGTTTGAAGCTGTTCACGGCTCTGCCCCAACCATTGCCAATCAAGATATAGCTAATCCTTCCGGACTTCTCCATGCAACTATTTTGATGTTAATTCATATTGCCCAGTCAGGCACAGCCAATCTAATTCATAACGCTTGGCTAAAAACCATTGAAGAAGGAATACATACTCAAGACATTTTTAACAAAAAAACCAGTAAAAAGTGTGTGGGAACACAAGAATTTGCCAAGAGCATAGTTAGTAATTTAGGGAAAGAACCTACAAACCTTTCAAAAGTGCACCACACAAACCCGCAAGAACCTTACAAACATAAGCCTAAAGTCTACCCAGCATTAAAAAGAGAGCTAGTTGGTGTAGATATTACTATTTTTTCTACAGGAAATTTGAACAGATTTTTTGATAAGGTATCTCATGCGTCTGAAGCCTCCCTACATCTAAAATTCATTAGCAATAGAGGGGTTATTATTTGGCCTCATTTACATCCAGATACCTCTTTATCTGACCAATATCGGATCCGCTTTTTATCAGACGATTTAAAAGCTATAGCCCAAGATGTCATCATTAAACTTTTACAGGATTTTGACCGAGTAGGTTTAGATGTTATTAAAACAGAAAATTTGTATACGCTAGATGGCTTACCAAAGTTTTCTTCAGTCGATATTTAGCTCTTGAGACTCTAAGTTATTTTTAAGTTCTTTTAAGAAACCACATCCATACATGCCATCTAAAACACGGTGGTCAAAAGTTAAGCTAACCATCATAATAGATCTGATAGCTATAGAATCATCGCTTAACGCAACTACCTTTTTTGAAATAGCTCCAAGACCAATAATCGCAACTTCAGGATATCTAATAATAGGTATTCCTATTTGCGTTCCCATCATACCAAAATTAGTAAGAGTAATTGTTCCATTGGAAATTTCTGATGGATCTAGGCTATTTGAGCGAGCTTTAGATGCTAGAGAGTAAATCTGTTGAGAGATTTCAGGAATAGACAAATCCTGACAGTTATGAATTACAGGTACTAAAACTCCATTCTCAATACTGACAGCGATGCCTAAGTTAATATATTTTTTCATAACTATCGTATCATCTTCCAAAGAAGAATTTAACAGAGGATATGTTTGCAAAGCTTTAGAAAGGGCTTTGGCAACAAAAGAAGTAATAGACAGTTTTACCCCATGTTTCTGTAAAAACTGTTCTTTTTCTTTTGCTATAAATTTAACAATGCCCGTGACGTCAACTTCTGAGACTAAAGACGCATGAGGGGCTTCATAGAAGGAACGAACCATGTTCTCAGCGATCATTTTTCGCATGGAGGACATTTTAACTCTTTCAGTTTTTAGAGATACAGGCTGCGTTTGTTTTTCCTCGAGATACTTTTCTAGATCTTTTTTGGTAAGCCTTCCTCCTTCTCCAGTTTTAGGTATAGCGTCTAATTCAGTTAAGGAAAGATTAGCATTCTTAGCCAATTTTAAAACTGCGGGTGAATAAAAGTTAGAAAGGTCTTCAGAAGAGGAGGATTCTTCTTTTTCAGCTGTTTTAGGTACAGATACTTTGGACGGCTTTCCTGTGGATAAAATAACCAAAGGATCCCCTACCTTGACTTGTTCATCTGGTGCCACCAGAATTTTTTTTACTGTACCTTCAAACGGTGAAGGAATTTCACTATTTACCTTGTCAGTAGAAACCTCTAATAAAGGCTCATCCAGTTGAACCGCCTCGCCTTCTTGCTTGAACCACTGAACAATCGTAGCTTCAACTATGCTTTCTCCCAGCTTTGGCAAAGTGATTTCTACTTCTTCCATGATATACCTCAAATATCTGAATCAACCCAAGTAGCCTTATAGTAGACTGAAGTGTCAATTTCTTTTTCTTTTTTTGCTACAATTAAAGCTGCAACCGCATCGCCTAAAACATTGATTACGGATGATAGCATTTCCCTAAGGCGATCAACTCCTGCTACAAGTGCAATCCCCTCTAAGGGAAGCCCCATTACTCCTAAAACAAGAGAAAGCATAATCAATCCAGTTCCGGAAATACCCGCAGCGCCAATAGCTGACATTAGTGAAATAAAAACAAGTATGATTATTTTTGTCATACCAAGCTCAATACCATAAGCTTGAGCAATAAAAATTGCTGAAACAGCTTGCCCGATAGCAGCTCCGTTCATATTAATAGTAGAACCTAATGAAAGGACAAAACCCGAAATATCTTGAGATATTCCTAAGTGTTTTTGCGTGCATTCTAAAGCAACAGGTAAAGTAGCGGCACTGCTAGAAGTAGAAAAAGCAAGTAAAATGGCGTCTTTCATCCCCTTGAAAAAAGGGATAACTTTTAAGCCAGCTAAAGAACGGATGCATATTACGAACACTACAAAAAGTTGAACGAAACAGGCTATATAGTTAACTAATAGAAATTCTAGAAGAGGAAGAATGATCTTTAATCCTATTGATCCAATAGTAGACGCAATCAAGGCAAAAATACCATAGGGCGCTAAAAGCATTACAAAGTGAGTTAAGGTATGCATAGTACTTGCAACTGATTCTATTACTTTTAACAGTGGTTGTCCTTTTTCTTTGGTAAAAGTAATAGCAATTGCTAAGAAAACTGCGAAAATTATAATTTGAAGAACATTCCCCTCTGCAAAAGAGGCAAAAGGATTAGAAGGGATTAATGAAAGAAAAAAGTTTTTCATATCCATTTCAGGCGCAGATGTTGCAGCACTTTCTGCAACAGAAAGTGAAAGACCAACTCCAGGTTTGAAAACTTTAGCAAGTACAATACCAATAACTACGGCTGTTATAGTAGTGAAAACATAAAAAGAAATAGTTCTAAAGCCAATCCGGCCCAATTTTTTAGGGTCATTTATATGACAGATACCTGAAACTAATGAAGAAAATATAATAAGGACAACAAGCATTGTCAGAAGATTAATAAAGGCTTTTCCAAAGATTTGGAACATCTGGGCTTTTGGACCCATTATAAGGCCAACTATAATACCCAAAATTAAACCAATTAATATTTTAAACCAACTTTTCATATTTTCTATTCTACGGAGGATTCACGAAGAGTATCTACTCTATTTAATATTTTTTCAACTATATTATCCCAGTGATGTGTCCCAAAATTAAATTGCAATTTCATTTTTACAACACCAACAGGGATTGGCAACTCAGTGAAAAAAGGCATTACGTCTTTTTCTGTACAAAGCAAATATTTTGCCCCTTTGTCAATGCAAACGTGCGCAAATCTCTCAAGCTTTTTTTCAGAAATCTTTTCATGATCTGCTAAAAAAAGCTCTGATACCACAGATGCCTGATTTTCTTGTAAAAGAATTTTAAAATTCTCTGGATTTGCTATGCCGCAAAAAATGCCTATTTTCTTGTTTTTTTCAATATCGATCACATTCCCATTTACATCCATTATTTCATGAATAACGGGATTCATCCCTATAACTGGAGCTTTTGTAAAAGTACGTACATTTTTACATAAAGCTTTATATTCCTTTTCAGTTTTTACGTGATTTAAAAAAATGGCATCCGCATCTTTTAATGTTTTAGGAGAGTCTCGCAAAAAGCCTCTAGGTAAAAAGTACCCATAACCAAAAAGATCTTTGGCATTCAATGTAACTAATTCAATATCTCGATTTAAATATCGATGCTGCATCCCATCATCCATTATTAGAAGATCTATCTTTCTTTTTTCGGCTTCATTAGCGAGCAACACTCGGTTTCTCCCAATAAAAAAATGAAGATTAGGGAATTTTTTTTGAATAAGCTTTGGCTCATCTGAGCTGGGTTGAAAAGGGTTATAATTTACCTCTCCATATCCCCTTGAAAGCAATCCTAGCTTATACTTTTCTCCTAAAGCTTCTAAAAGAGATATTGTCAAAGGTGTTTTTCCAGTGCCACCTGCTACAATATTTCCTATGCTGACAACGACTGGTCTTACTTCAAAAACTGGGAAAATTTTGAACTTAATAGCAAAATACTTAAAAGCTGCAACAGCTTTCCATATATAACTTGCAAACAGCAAAAAAGCTTTTAATAGCCTATAAGAAGCAACATCACTATCAAGAACTTTTTTATGAAATAAAAAAGTTCTATATTTAAACTGTTCGACTACTTTCATGAATACTTTTTAGTTTCTCAAGTTTTTCCAATCCAAACAGCTTTCTTTCTACCATTTCAATCAAAATATGAATAGCAGTCATGTGTGCCTCTTGTATTCGATCTGACGTAGCAAAGCCTTCTACTATCCATTCTAGGTCACACATTCCCCTCATTTGCCCTCCAGTTTTTCCTAAAAAAGCAATCGTCGTAAGTTTTAGCTCCTTGCTCATTTTAACTGCCTCAATTAGATTTTCCGAATTTCCGCTGGTAGTTAAAGCAATAAAAATATCTCCAGTAGAGCCATATGCTTCAACTCCTCTTTTAAATACTTGGTTATATCCAAAATCGTTTGCTGTACAGCTAATCAATCCAGGGTCTGTTAAAGCAATCGCTGGTAAGGCCATTCTTTTTTTTCTAAACTGACCTGTTAACTCTTCTGCAAAATGCATAGCATCACATAAACTGCCTCCATTACCTGCTATGATAATTTTACCTTTTTGCAAAAAGCACTGAGCAATAAGTTCTGCCGCTGTTTCGATAAACGAAAGTGCCTTTTCTTCGCGCAGCTTTTCAACAGCTTTTATTGCCGAGTCAACTTCCTCTAGAATTTGTTCTTTCATATCATACCCTTAATTCATTACAATCGGTGTAAAATAGCATTTTATAGATTTAATGATAAATGTTTCAGTAGTTGGTGCAACAGGAGCCGTAGGAAAAGAGCTTTTGCTTTTATTGGAAAAATCAACCTTGAGAATCAATAAATTGCAATTGTTTGCTTCTGAGAAGTCTGTAGGAAAATATATTTACTTTAAGCAAAAACCTGTCCGAATAACCTCTCTTTGCTCTACGTCTTTTGAAAAGGACGATATTGTGTTTTTTTGTTCCAGTAGCAAAGTGAGTACAGAGTTTGTGCCTATTGCCTTACGTAAAAAAGCATTAGTCATAGATTTAAGTAGCGCTTTTAGACAAAAAGAAAACATCCCTTTGATTGTTCCAGAAGTAAATTGGAAAAATGCTCTAGGTCAAAAATTGATAGCTTCTCCTAATTGCATAGCTACTATTATTTCTCTTCCACTTTCTCTCCTTCATCAAAAATATACGATAAAGCGAGTGATTGCATCGACTTATCAAGCATCAAGCGGCGGTGGGAATAAACTTTTATCACGTCTTCTTGAAGATACAAGAGCACACTTAGAAGAAAAAATACAAGAAGACTCCATAGCGTTTAATGCTTATTTGCATAATTCAGCGCATGATGCAGACGGTTATAGCGAAGAAGAAAAGAAAATAATTTTCGAGGTTAAAAAAATCTTAGATGCCCCGGCTATCCAAATAAGTGTCACTTCTGTCCGTGTTCCAGTCCTACGAGCGCATAGCATTGCATTGAATATAGAACTTGAAAAGTCTTTTTCTTTAGCTCAGATTCAAAAGGACCTTAAATGTATATCTGGACTAAAAGAACGTTCTAACTTAACTCAAGCTGAATTTGCAACAAGTCAAACTGCTTCACAAAAAAACGATGTTTTTTATTCAAGGCTAAGGAAAGATACATCTAAAGATAACTGTCTAGAAATGTGGGTAGTTGGCGATCAACTTTTAAAGGGAGCTGCATTAAATGCAGTTCAGATTGCAGAAAAAAAGATTGAAAAAAAAGATTATTAAGATTGAATATCCAATAGGTATGTTTAAGAAAAAAAATTACATTCATAAAGCTTTACCATTTCCCATTAGAGCATCACATCGTGAATACTCTATGATTGCATCTACTCATGATGATCCTTCAATACCGACTTCTTCTTTGATCAACTTATCATTAAAAGCGGTCGAACAAGCAGCGCTTATGGATCTCCAGGAAGTTGCTCTTAGAATGAAAAACCCTCCTTATTTCCCTAATATTTGGCCAGGAGAACACTATAAATTTCTTTCAGGACTAGTAAAAGTTCTAGCGCCTAAAGTGATAGTGGAAATTGGAACGGCCACAGGAACTTCTGCTCTAAGTATGAAAAAAACACTATCCAGGGATGGTAAAATTGCAACCTTTGACATTACCTCTTGGCAAAACTATGAAGACACACTTTTAAAAGAGAAAGACTTTTCTGATAACCGACTTGTTCAATATACAGATAATCTTTTTTACTATGAAAACGTAGAAAAGCACAAAAACCTTCTGCAAAGCGCCGATTTAATTTTTATTGATGCCACTCATGACGGAGTTTTGGAAGAAAAAATTATGCAACATTTTCAAAAGCTTACTTTTGAAAATCCCCCTATACTTATTTTTGATGACATTAGAGTATGGACTATGCTTAAAATGTGGAGAAATATAAAGCACCCTAAGCTAGACCTTACTTCTTTCGGGCATTGGTCTGGAACAGGTATTGTTCAATGGACGCCTCAAAAGGCGCATTTGAAGTAAAAAGCATTTTTTCTTTAGTAACGGGATGTTCTAATTCCATTTTTGCATGATGAAGTGCTATCCCATTATCTAGCATCCATCTACTTTTATATTTTTTATCTCCAACTACAGGATGTTTACTTAAAGACATCTGTACTCTAATTTGATGATATCTGCCGGTATGTAAACATATTTCTACCAAAGAAAGGTTTTCATATGTCTTTTTTACCTTATATTCTAAAAAAGCTGACTTACCTGAAGCCGATAGTTTTGCTTTCAAAGTAGAGTGAGCAATTGTATGTTTCATTTCTCCCTTTTCTTTTGAAAAAGTTCCTTCTACAAGGGCCAAATAGTACTTAGCTATAGTCTTTTCCCTCATTTGTTTTTGCAGTCTGGATAATGCTTTAGAGGTTCTTGCAAAAACTACCATACCGCTTACTGGTTTATCTAGCCGATGAATGCACTCTAAGAAAACTCTTCCTGGTTTTTTATACCTTTTCTTAATCCAATCCTTTGCTCTTGTTTCTAAGCTGTCTGAAGAGATATTTGTTGGTTGAGTTAGAAGGTCTACTGGTTTATTCAAAACCAGTAGATGATTATCTACATAGATAACATCAACTGAGTTTTCTTTGTCTGACAACTTCATAAAGTAAAAGGGTAGTAGCTGTTGCAACATTTAATGAGTCTGCTATGCCGAGCATCGGTATTTTAACTTGATGAGAGCATTGCTTCATCCAAAGCTCCGTTAAGCCATATTGTTCGCATCCTACAACAATGGCCACGGCTTTTGTAAGATCCACATCCGTATAAACAGTGGATGAATGTGGAGTAGCAGATAGAATTTCTATTTTGGCATCTTGTAAAAAATTAAGTAGCTCTTGACTTTGACATTCAATTACTGGCTGGGTAAATAAGGTGCCAATACTAGCTCTTACTACATTTGGGTTATAGATGTCCGTACAAGCATCACACACTATTACAGCATCAACTCCAGCAGCATCGCTAGATCTTAAAATTGTTCCTAAATTTCCAGGTTTTTCTATACTTTCTGCAACGAGCAGAAATGGATTTTTTTTACCTTTTATTATTTTAGGTAAACTCGAAAGGGTTTTTCGACCTTGTTTTGCAATTGCAAGAAGACCATCAGGACGATCACGATAAGAAACTTTTTCAAACAAAGACTTGGAAAGCTCGAAAAGCTCAGAGTCGGACTTAGCAATTCTTTTAATTAATGGCTCCTCATTATCTTTTAAAAAATGCTCCGGAGAAAAAAATAGCTTTTCTATAACAACTTTTGCATCAAAAGCCCTTAATAGCTCTCTATAACCTTCAATTAAAAATGTTTTTGTCTCATCTCTAGCTCTTCTATTTCGCAGTTTCAGAACATTTTTTATTTGAGGATTTTGTGCACTTGTAATTTTTTTTACTTTAAGAATATCGCAAAGCTTCCGCATGGTAAATCTCTTCCTTTATTTGCTAGTATAACAAGCTCTCCAAAATCGCTTGCTGGAAAATAGCCTTCAAAAATTTGTTTCAAAACGAGTGGACTGATGCCAGGTGTATGACAAGATAAAGCAACAAACTTGGCTTCTTTGGAAAGAACTTGCTTTACAAGCTCTAATAATAAGTTAATGTCCCTTTCGAGTTTAAATACCTGTCCTTGGGCCCCCCGTCCAAAAGTAGGAGGATCTAAAACAACCCCGTCATAGCGAGAGCCTCTTTTCACTTCTCTTTTTAAAAACTTCATGACATCGTCAACAATCCACCTTATAGATGCTTTTTCTAAGTTATTTATCCTTGCATTTTTTCGAGCCCAGTCAACGGTAGTTTTAGAAGCATCAACATGACAAAGTTGGGCTTTTTTTTGAGCTAAAGCAAGCGTCATAAGTCCGCTATAGGCAAAAAGATTCAAAACCTTATCGTTCTTTTCAACTAAAGGGCTTATTTTTTCTAAAATGGAGAGATGTTCTGGGAAAAAACCAATATGACCAAATTCAGTCATTTTCAATTCGAGAGCTATCTCACCTATGGCAACCTGCCATGAAGGCTTTTTATGCTGCGTTTTCCATAAAGACTTCCTGTCAAAAGTAGCATCGACATCTTCCCACTTAGGCATTTTTTTCTTCCAAAGAGCCTGAGCACAGGGACGAACTAATTTAAGGTTCCCAAACCGTTCGAACTTTAGCTCATTACCACTGTCTATTAATTCATAATCATTCATTTGTTGTATCGATTGTAAATTCTAATTTGCGATATAAGTAGGAAAAAGCAGTGTAAACAGTTTCTTTAATGACTTGCTCTCTTTTTCCTTCTATAAAAACAGTATTTATTTGATAAGGATCACCCTTTTTGGCAAACCCTATAAATACCGTACCTACTGGTTTGTTCGAATCACCTCCACCTGGTCCTGCAATTCCTGAGACGGCAACTGCATAGTCAGCAGAAGAAAGAGCAAAAGCACCATCTAACATTTCTTTTACAGTTTCCTTAGATACTGCTCCTTTTTCTTTAAGCGTGGCAGGCTTCACTTGCAATACCCTTTCTTTTATGGAGTTTGCATAGCTTACAATAGAGCCAAGAAAATAAGCTGAAGAACCAGGCAGACTGGTTAATACTGAGGCCATTGCGCCACCGGTGCATGACTCCGCTAAAATAAGTGTCTTTTTCTTTTGTATAAAAGCCTCTTGTAAGCACGCCTCTAATGTTCCCTTAAAAAAGTTAGTGGGAAATTTTTTTTTAAATTCTAAAATAATTTCTTCCAACTCATGAGCCCATTCATCAGAGACTGCTATTCTTATTCTAATAAGCCCAGCCTCAGAATGAATTTGAAAAGCTACATGAGGGTATTTTTCTTCTATTTTTTTTATAGGCTCAGCTACATCAGATGCTTTTAAGAGGAACAATCCTATTTCAGCTTGCACAGTTTTTTCTTCAGAGCTCTTTTTTTTCATTATTTTGCACACTTAGATTAATAGCTTGCAGCTCAGGATGATTATTGATCCATGAAAAACATTTTTTTCCTAGCCTCATCCCAGAATTTAAAATTTTATCTTCATAAAGAAAGTGAACTGGAAAAGTATGTTGTCGCATCCACTTCCTTAAAAGAGGAACAAAATGGGCATTAGAAAATGTTTCATCAACTTTAACAATTTGATTAGTAAATGGATCTTGAAAAAGTGTTGGAAAAGAAAACTGAATCCCCCAGAAAACACTATCATTCGAAAATACCATTGATCTTATAGAACCATCAAGATGAGAAAATCGAAATTTATGCAGCTGACATTGAATGACGGGTCTTTCAACTTTTAAAATATAATAATTTTCCTTAGGACTGTATTGATATAGACAATCTTTGTCTTCGGTGATTACCGCTGGAAGCATTAGGTCTTTTGTCGAGACAGTATTTTTTTTTAAATTTTCTATTGATTTAGTAAAACTAGATAAAAAATCTTTTCTTGAAATTTCCTGAATATTTTTTGAGTGAACTTTCCCTATGGAATAAATAGAAAATCTTTCCCAAAGAGCAAAAAGCTGTTCAAGCTCTGATGGATCACATAAAATTGGATAATGCAACCATTTTGAAGCTTTAAAAAGGCCTTTTTCTTTAACTGATCCTTTCTTGAGAGACATGTGTTTTCTTTTGTGTAAGTGAAAGAAAAAATAATAGGAATATTCCACAGGTGATCATGCAGTCTGCTACATTGAATATTGGGTAAGAAAAATCCCAAAATTTAAAGTACATCATATCTATCACATGGCCATATAAAGGAAAGTCCAAAATGTTTCCAGCAGCACCAGTAATGATCATAATGATAGGAATTTGTTTTTTTGTTTCTTTAATGAAAAATACAAGATATATAAATAGAATCCCTATGATGGCCAGTCTTGCCCAAAGAAGATATTCTGAATAAGCAGAAAATATCCCCCAGGCAGCCCCTAAGTTTTCCACATGCACAATGGAAAAATCAATCCCGCCAAAAAGTTTTTGGAACACTTTAATTCCCCCATAAGGAAACTCAGGTTTGCTATAGCTCATTTTAGGGATAAAATGGTAAGTGTAGTATTTTGTTAAAAAATCTAATAAGAAAAAGGGAAGAAAAATGGCAGGGAACTTCTTTTTCATAGTTTTTTTTCCATCTCTTGTTGCGCCTCTACAGTCATAGTCGCATAAGGAATGACTTCGAGCCTTTTTTTAGGTATTGGCTTTTCTGTTACGTCACAGATGCCATACGTCCCTTCTTCAAGTTTTTCTAAAGCTCTATCTATGTACCTTATTGTTCTTTCTTCTTGGCTCGAAAGCTGCAAATTCAAATTTTTTTCGAAATCATCCGTCCCCTCATCTGCTTGATGCTGTGAATACCCTTTAGACTCGTCAGGCTCTTTAACTACATCTACAGCTTCATTAAATTGGCCTAAAATTTTAGCCCTTAACTCAAGCAGCTTGCTTTTTATTGCCTCAGCCTCTTTTTTTGTAAGCTTCATTTGACAGCCTCCCCCTTTTTGGTAGCAGATTCAATAACATCCATAATATCTTCTACATCTTTAAACCTTTTATATACACATGCAAACCGAACATAGGCGACCATATCTGTCGCTTTTAGCCTTTCCATAACAAGCTTTCCAAGGTCTGATGTTTTGATATCCCGTATTTGCCTTTCAATTAATTCTTTGGTAATGGAATTGGCAAGCGCAACTACCTGGTCATGACTGACTCTTGTGTGCCTGCAAGCTGCTGCTATTCCACGAACCAATTTTTCTGTTTGAAAATCTTCAAACGTACCATCTCTTTTTTTAACCTGGATAGTTAAATCTAAAGTCTCAAACGTAGTAAATCTTCTTTGACAGGACAGACACTCTCGTCTTCTTCTGATCGCATTGGCATCAATTGTATTCCTAGAATCTGTCACTTTGGATTCTTCATGATTGCAAAAAGGGCATTTCATGAGGCACTCTCCTAAAAAATTACTATCCTTCAAATACCATCAAAACGATTTTTGTTCTGACAAAAAAATTAAAGAATAAAAAACTAAGAGTGATTTTAATAGAAAAAGGAGCTTAATTCAAATTTTTTTCAAACAAGCTCCCATTAAATTTTAAATAGACAAGAACTAAAACCCTAACCCAACGTCAAGTTGCATTAAAGGAAAGTCTTTACCTTCTCTTGCAAAAAAGGAAAGAATAGGATAGTACCCTTTTGCTTGGATAAAACCATTTAATGTTTTATCTCTAAAAAAGTCTACTCCTGCGGTCATGGTACCAACAATACCTTTGAACTGACCTTCTTGTAAACGATACATGGCTGTGGATGCCCCAAGGCCAATATATCCATTGATATTATCAAATTCTTTAGTCCCATAGTGAATGTACTCTACTTTAGGAAACATTATTACAAAATCATCATGACCTGACTTTCTTTCAAGGTAGGCACCAGTTGCGCCAAAGTCGATCCCGCTTCCATTTTCTGAAACAGATCTTTTCCCAATGGATATGGATGGAATGTATTCTTTAAATTTATCAGAGAAAAATCCAAACGTTGTGTAGAAATCGGTATACACTTTTGATGAATTTTCTTGGGCTTTGGCTCCAAAAACTACCGCCATGAATGCTAGTAAAAAAGTTACGTATTTTTTCATTGTTTCCTCAAATTTATAGCAAGAAAGGGTAACATACTATCAGAATAACAAGTGAAATTGCAATCTCATTCATTAGAACATACAGGAGTTAAGACTTAAGAATAAACTTCGTCAAAGTTTCTTGAAATTAATCCTTCAATATTACTTAATTTCTCGCATTTTTAATAAATGGAGTCCTTATGACTGTTTCTTTTACTGCTTTTAGCCATTCAACATTATTAGTTAATCATCATGATATTGCAAAACTCCCCCCTACTATTTTTCCTACAGTTTTGAGGCACCTCAGCACGGAAGAGCAATGTCTTATTCGACGAGTATCTTCAACATGGGCTCAAACGTCAGATGTAATAAGTTTAGTGTCTCTAAATTGGGCTCCCTCCCTACATAGAAAAGGTGCTTTATTTGAGTTGATCCAATCAGTTGTAATGTGTGAAGACAAAATAATGCGACTACACAATCAGGGATTTCGATTTCCAGTTGTGAAAGAAAAATTTTGCGCCAAACGAAATATAGTTTTAGGCGCTTATTTAAGCTTGGCAGTTCGAACACAGTTTAAAGAAAATCCTCTAGTTATGGTGGATTATTTAAATAACCTTTCTCTCAAGATTCGAGAAACCATTCAATATTTAGACTTTTCACGCACACGCATTACAGATCCTCGTCTTTCACAAATTATACAACAATGTCCTAATCTAGAGGCTTTAAACTTACAAGGTACTTCTATATATGGGGATAGTCTAACTCAACTGTCAGATTTAGCTAAGCTAAAAACCCTTAGCCTTAGCTTTCACGGGATTATAAATGCCACTCATCATGTCGTTTTACCTAGACATGATAAAGAAGCGCTTAAATCTGTCTTTAGTCGGGCTGATAATTTGGAAGAACTTTCTCTTTGCTGCGCAACCCTAACAGGCGATGTATTTCAAAGGCTTAACCCATTCAATTTAAAAAAACTTGAACTATCTTATTTAAATAACTTAGATGAAGACTTTTCGCTTTTTTTTAGAAGTATTCATGAATTAGAGGAACTAACTCTTGAAAAATCCTCAGGCAAAATATTATCTCTTCTTAATTTACCTAAATTAAAAAAGCTTACTTTGCATGACATGCAAGAAGTTGATGAGGAAGATTTAGAAAAATTACTTTCCACAACAACCGAACTAAAAATGCTTGATCTAAATGATTTAAACATAACAGGAGAAGCTTTTCGACACTTCGACTCATCCCAATTGGAAGAACTCAGCTTATATAGTTGCGAACGACTCAATGAGCCAGCTCTACAGATTCTTTTAAGTAAAGCTAAAACCTTAAAAAGGTTTTATTTATGCCAAGTAAATGTGACTGGAAGAGTTTTTCAAGGATTTAGTTCACCTAACCTAGAAAGTTTAGTTTTAGAAAACATCAGGGACCTTGAAGACAAAGACTTACAACAAGTTTTGAGTAAAGCCGAATCTTTGAATCGCTTGGTGATTCAGTTTGCTGGGAATATAACAGAGGAAGCTTTCCTAAACCTTACCTTATCTCAATTAGAACATCTCTGTTTAATAGACTGCGAAGGAATTGATTTTAATGATCCCGGATTTCAATTACTCTTTAGAAATAAAAGACTGATAACACTTACTCTCCATGGAACAGATATACCATCTGCTCTATTGCAAAATGTTAATCCCTCTCAACTAGAAAATCTCGAATTGTCTTACTGCGACATAGAAGAAGAGGCTATTCACGCTCTTCTTAGCAATTCCCCTAAGTTAGAAGAGCTTGGTTTTTCAGCAACAAATATAACTTCAAGGGCTTTTCTAGATTTTGCCTCATCAAGGCTGAAAGAGTTTACCTTGGTCGACCCTGAAGAATTAGATCCAGGATTTTTTCAAGAGAGCTTTCGAGAATTTTTTCGAAAAAATAAATTATTAGAAGGAATTGACGTACCTCCTAAAATAAGGGAAGTTTATCAAGCCGTTAGGGACGAACAGAAAGGAATAATAAGATTAGAGTTACCTGAAGTAATGGTCTGTGATAGCTAAAAAATATTTGGGGACAAATTCTCTGAAGAGCTTCAATTAATTTAACATTTTGCATTTTCAATAAACGGAGTTGTATGGCTGTTTTTACTTTTTTTAACTACCCAACGCTATTTGTTAATCATAGAGATATAGCAGACCTACCTCCTATTATTTTCCCCAGAGTTTTAAGCTATCTAAGCTCGACAGAACAATGCCTTATTAGACGAGTATCCCAAGTATGGCATAGAACTTCCCAGAGCAAAGAGGCTTTATTTGAATTAATTCAATCCATAGCAATTTGCGACATAGATGAAATAATACAGCTAAAAAATGATGGATTTCAATTTCCTGTTATTCAAAAAAAGTTTCACTTTAAGCGGGATGAAACTTTAAACGACTACTTAAATAATACTCTTGGGGCTATGCTCAATACTTCTCGTCAGGAGGCTGTCCACTTTTTTAGATCCCTTTCCCCTAGTATTAAAGAAGTCATTCAATTTTTGGATTTTTCTGGAACTTGCATACAAGACCAAGATCTTTCAGCCATCGTTCCTGAATGTCCCAACTTAGAGTATTTAAACTTGGAAAGAACTCTTATAACTGGTGCAGGGCTTACTCAAATTTGTGATAAGATAAAAATACTTAAGTTGGCCTACTGTAATCACATCAAGACTGAACACTTTAAGCAAATTTTTAGTCGATCGACTAATATAGAAAGTTTGTCTCTTACTTTTTTTAACAATAATGCGCTAGTACTCCAAGATTTGGATTTGTCTAATCTGAGAACCCTTTACTTGGCTGGCAATATTAATGAACAAGTCCTTAGAAGATTGCTATCTACTACAACTGAACTAGAATCACTCTTTCTTAATTTTATGAACATAACTGGAGAGGCATTTGAAGATTTCAGCCCCTCTAAGCTAATAACGCTTCACTTAAGTGTATTAAATAATCTTGAGGAAGAAGCTCTTCAAAAACTTTTAAACAGATCAATTGCGTTAAAGAATCTGACGCTTGAGCATTCAAACGTAACTGGAAAGGTTTTTCAAGATTTCAACTCGTCCCAGTTAAAACAACTTAGTTTATTTGCCTGTAATCAACTTGATGAACATGCTTTACAAAAACTGTTAAGTAAACCTGTAGATTTACACCATCTTCACATAGAAGATATGAATATAACCGAAAGAGCATTGCAAGGCCTCAAACCATCCAATCTAATAACTCTATTTTTAGATACTTTAAATGTAAAAGACGATGGAGCACTTCAAAATCTTTTAGGCGAAGCTTCAGCCCTAGAAGAACTTACCCTTTTTTCCGAAATGGCGACCGAAAAAGTCTTCTATAAATTTACTTCGTCTCAATTAGAAGTATTATCTTTGAACTGTCCCAAATTTAATTTTAGTGATCCAGTTATGAAATCAATTTTCAATAAGAATCCTGAATTAAACTCACTTATGATTCAGGAGATAGATGTAACAACAACAACTTTTCAACATTGCAGACTTCCTAATTTGGTTGGTCTTGATTTGAGCACATGCAGATTAGGCAAAAATGTCCTTCCAGCTCTTTTTGCCCAATTTCCTAAGCTAGAAAGTCTTGCTCTTTCAGCTACAAACATAACTGCAAGTGATTTTGAAAATCTTATGGTACGAAATTTAAAAAGTCTTGACTTAAGTGATCTAGACAGTGGTCTAGACCCTGAATCTCTTCGAGAGTTTTTTCGCAGAAATAAGTCCTTAAAAAGGGTTTGTGGGGAAGATGAAATAGTAGATGTTTTTATAAAAGTTAGATCTGAGTAAGAGCACTTCCTATAAAAGGAAAAATTGTATAAGAAAATAATTTGCCCGACAGAAAATCTTTTTTTACATAAAATTTTCTTCTTTAAAAAAAAAATCAACACCATTTAATATTAAAAGTATTTTTTAACGGTTTTTTGAAAACATTATAAAGCTATTTAATTGCGTTAAAGTTATTATGATTTTTCACAATCTAAATTATTGCTAATTAGGACCCATAAAATGTACTTACCAGAAAAAATTCGAAACATTGCCATTATCGCCCACATCGATCATGGTAAAACTACACTTTTAAATGAACTTTTAAAACAATCTAAAGTCTTTAAAGAACATCAAGCTGTCCCTGAAAGAGTAATGGACTCTCATGAGCAAGAAAAAGAAAGAGGTATTACAATCCTTTCTAAGCATACCTCTATTCATTACAATGGTTATAAAATTAATTTAATTGATACCCCCGGTCATGCGGACTTCTCAGGAGAAGTGGAAAGAGTTCTAGGGATGGTCAACTCTGTTCTACTAATTGTAGATGCACAAGATGGCCCTATGCCCCAAACCCGTTTTGTACTTTCTAAGTCACTTAAGATGGGTCTTTGCCCCATAGTTGTGTTGAATAAGATTGATCGCCCTCATGCTGACCCTGACAGGGTGTTAAATGAAACTTTTGATTTATTTGTCGAATTAGGGGCAACTGATGAGCAATTAGATTTTAAATATTGCTACGCTTCTGCACTAAGTGGTTATGCCTACCTTGAATTAGAAGAGAAAAAAGAAGATATGATTCCTCTTCTTGATATGATCATAGAACATACCCCAGCTCCTCCAGGAAGCTTGGAAAATCCGTTTTTAATGCAGGCAGCGACCCTCACTTATGATGACTATGTGGGAAGACAGCTTTGCGGAAGAGTTTTAGAAGGAAAAATCAGCAAAGGCGATCAAGTAGTTCATATTGATACTAGTGGAAAAGAAACTAAATCTACCATTACAAGAATAGAAGGACATTTAGGTCTTGATAAAATTATCATGGACCAAGCAGGTGCTGGTGATATTGTCTGCCTTTCCGGAATACCAGAAGTAATGATTGGAGATACAGTTTGTTCACCGGACAAAATTGTGCGACTAGAACCTATTCAATTGGAAGAACCAACTGTTTCTGTTGATGTATTAGTCAATGATGGTCCTTTCGCTGGGAAAAGTGGAAAGCACGTCACAATGAATAAAATTAAAGAACGCCTTTATAAAGAGAAAAGATCCAACATCTCTTATGAAATCACAGAGACGGCTGATCAGTCAAAAATTACTGTATCAGGAAGAGGTGAACTTCACTTGGCTGTTCTTTTAGAAGCTATGAGAAGAGAAAGCTTTGAATATTGCGTTTCTAAACCTATGGTTATCACTAAAGAAGTAAATGGGGAAAAACACGAACCTATATCTAGAGTACATATTGAAGTTCCTGATGAATTTTCAGGTACTGTGATTGAGCAGCTTTCTAAGAAAAAAGGCGAAATGCAGCACCTTAATGTTGACGAGCAAAATATTGCTCATATGGAATTTTTAATTCCGACCAGAGGCATTATGGGATACCGTAATGACTTTTTAACAAATACAAGAGGTCTTGGCATTTTAACATCCATATTTGATTCTTATCAAAAGTGGAAAGGGGAGATCCCGGCAAGGCCAAGAGGAGTTCTAATTTCTATGAATGCAGGTAAAGCGAATGCCTATGCCAGCTTTAACCTGGAAGACCGAGGAAGACTCTTTACTAGTCCTGGAGAAGAAGTTTATGAAGGGATGATTATAGGCGAACATAACCGCGAGAACGACCTCATTGTAAATTTAACAAAAGGAAAACAGCTTACTAATGTAAGGGCTTCTGGCACTGACGAAAATATCTTGCTTAAGCCTCCTAGGAAATTCACTTTAGAAGATGCTATTTGCTACATTAATGACGATGAGCTTATCGAAGTCACTCCTGAACATATAAGACTTCGAAAGAAATACTTAACTGAAAATGAAAGGAAGACTAAAAAAAACAAGAGTTGAACTAAAGATTTGTTTAGTAAAAAATAAAATTTAAAAAAATGAAGGTTATATCTTATGAGAATTGAGTGGAGCTCAACCATTTTTATTATCGGCTATCATTTAGCCCTTTTGATTGGCTTGCCATTTTTCTTTATGCATAATTCTCCTGGCATTGGCATTTACCTATTAGCATTTTTTCTATTATATGCTTCAGGATTAAGTATTACTGCAGGGTATCACCGCCTTTATTCTCATAAATCTTATAAAACTAATAAATTTGTGGAAGCTATCTTGCTTTTTTTTGGTTCGATGGCAACGCAAGGAAGCGCTTTAAAATGGGCTTTTGATCATAGAAACCACCATGCTTATGTTGATAGCGACAAAGACCCCTACTCTATTAAAAAAGGGTTTATGTTTGCACATATTCTTTGGATGTTCAAAAAACAAAAGCCTATTGAAAAAAGCGTAGTATCTGATCTTTATAAAAATAAGCTCGTGATGTTCCAGCACAAGTTTTATGTTCCTCTAATGTTTGCTACAAATATCATGGCCTTTTTACTGGTTGGCTATATTTGCAGTGACTATTTAGGGGCTTTTGTTATCGCCTGGTGGGTAAGGTTGCTTTTCCTTCACCACTTTACATGGTTTATCAATTCTTTAGCACATACTTGGGGAGCTCAAAAGTTTAGCAAGGAACACTCTGCTGTTGATAACTATATCATTTCTTTACTCACATTTGGAGAAGGGTATCATAATTACCACCATACTTTTGCCAATGACTATAGAAATGGGATTAAATGGTATCATTTTGATCCCACAAAATGGATCATCTGGACTTTGAATAAGGTAAAGCTTGCCTCTGATTTGCGTAAGATCAACCACATTAAAATCATGAAAAAAATCGCTTTAGAAGAAAAAAGCGATATCTTGGAAAACATCAAAAAATGCTGGTTTGTTCAGAAAAAAGCAGTAGAGGAAAAAGTAGAAAAAATTACAGACGACCTTCTTAAAAAACTTTCTGAGACAAAAGAGCTGATCAATCAATACAACGCTTTTAAAAAGTCCAAAGCTAATAAGTCTCTACTTAAAAGTTTAAACCAGAAAATCAAAAGCTCTCAAAGGCAGCTGAAAGAAGAATGGAAAAATTGGAAAAGATTTTCTAAAGGATTTTCCAATATTCATACTATTTTTTCTTCTTAAACTGAGGACTTACCCTGCCTGCCTCAGCTAAAAAAAGTAATTGATCGTAATCTTAATTTTACTATACATTTTGCCGTCAAAAATTTAACAAAAGGAAAAAAATGACGGCACAATATATTAATGTAACTAGTGGTGATGATTCAGTTTCTCTCCTTAGTTTTGGTGACAATCATTATGACGACTCTTCTACTGAAGCTTTCCAACCTGAAAGAAATATCCCAGATGTTTTTGAACAGCAAATGATGGAGTTTTTATGCACTTTGTCATATCAAGGTGCCAAATACTGCAAAATACAAGAAATGAGGACCACTCTTTTAGTGGAAATACAAACTCGAGAAAGTCTTAGCTCTGATTCTAGTCAAGTTGAGAGACTTCAACTCGTTAGTCATACACTTAATCAAATTGCACAAAAAATATTAGCTGCAAATCACACAATAGCCCGAGAGCCATCCAATGAAAATCTATTTATTTTTTCCTTCGATGAGGAAGATAACGAAACTATTGTTGTACAAGAGCTCATAGAAGGAATAGAAAAAAAAGACAGTATAGTTCAGGCTTTTCCAACTTCTCAAACTATCTCTAAAATTTCTACAGAGCAAATTAAACAGTGCGTAATAAAAATGTCAGGTAGTGGTGAAAAGTACGACAAAATAAGAGCAATGAGAACTATACTGTTATTGGAAAAAAAATTTCTAAGCCCCA
>PFAC01000020.1:0-3782 GCA_002773835.1 Chlamydiae bacterium CG10_big_fil_rev_8_21_14_0_10_35_9
TACCCAAAATATCAACCCTTAAAAGAACAAGTTTCTTTTAAGGGTTTTTTTTTATCCAAAATTTTTAGTAAGAGATTATCCATGACAACAGCTGCAGTACCTTCTTCTTCCAGAAGACATTCTTTTGAACAGGTTCCCTTAGAAATACTATCCATCATAGATGACATGGCGCAAAACCCTGTGTTTTTGCCGAGCATTGCACAGCTGCATGTGCAAAGTGATCCTCCCTATAAAGAACAAGCTGTGGCTATTGCGGACTTGGCTAGAAAAAAAATTGTCCAATTAATAATAACACGTAAAGATCGATTTTTAGATTTTTCAGAAAATGATGTTAAAAAATTTGAAGCAAGGCTTGCGTTGGCATCGAAAGGACTAGCGAATGTATGGCAAGAGCTTCAAAATGCAAAAGCTAAAGAACTTTTCTTAGAGATAAATCAAGATCTTTTAAATGGATGTAGAGATTATTTAGCAAAAAGGGAAGGGGATTTGGAAAGAATAATGCACAATCCTGATGCATATGTCTCTTCTCTTATAGGGATTGCAGTTATTTATTATGAATTGAGGGAATTTGAAAATGCTGAAAACTTTTTTTCAAAAGCTGTAGAGGCTACTAAAAGTCATTCCGACAATAAGGTTTTTAAGTGTGAAGCATTAATAAAAATTGCTTTGACAGCCTCTGACATGCAAAGTGAGAAAAAAACTGAAGAATTTTTACAGGAAGCTTCTGAGATTGCTTGCACTCTTTTGGAAGAAAAGGATAGATGTGCTGCACTCTTAAAAATTGCTAAGGCATATTCTGAAATAGAAAATATTGCAAAAGCAGAAAAATTTTTAGAGCTTGCTGAAGCAAACTCTTGCTTAGTTCTTCCCTTGGTTCATAGATATAATGCTCTTATAGACATTGCGTTAGAACACTTTAAAATAGGAAACAAGAAAAAAGCGGAAGATCTTTTAAGTAATACAGAAAAAGTTGTTAATGATAATTTAGATGGCAAATTAAAAGCTGTGCTTCTTGCTTTTGTTGCCGAGGCCTATGTTAAGCTCAAAAATTTAAAAGAAGCGGAAAGAATTGTCGATATAATTCCAAGAGATCTGGATCAACGAAACTTACCTTTAGTTGAGATTTTCAATACGCATATTGAAGCTGGAAATTTACAGGAAGCAGAAAGGATTAATAATAAGATTTCTTCAATGAAGTTTAAACGACTTATTCAAAGTCATCTCGATGATCTTAGAAAGAAACAAATATGATAAAGAGGTTAATTAACTACTTTATTAGTCTTTTTGGAAGTTGTTTCAATGATGACTCAATTTAGATGGTTTACCAATTTGTTACTATATTTGTAGCCATCGAAAATATAAAGGTTAATAAAAATTAATTCTTTGAGTAGTATTGCTCGCTTTTTTTTTAATAATACAAAAGGTAACAATATGACATCTTTAATCAAATCATTCTTCGCTGGAAGGCAAAGTCCTACTAATTCTTCACAAGACGGATTTAATCATGATTATCTTGCTTCGGTTCCACCTGAGCTGTTTTATGAAATTGCTCTATTTTCAGATAACCCTAGATTTTTGCCTACTATTGCTCAATTAGATGCACGTGAAATAGTCCCTATAAATAGTCAAACTAATGATGAGCTTCAAACAAAACATGCATTGAAACTTGCTAAAATGTCTGAAGAAATAATTTTTTCGCATGTAGAAAAGCATAAGTTTGGCTGTCCTTTTACTTTATCTAAAATCTTGCACATTGAGCAACTGGCAGCTTTCTTGGATATGGTTGATTTATACCAAGAATTGGGCGATGAAGAAAATGCTAAGGAAGTGCTAAATCAAGCTAGGTGGCATTCGGTGCAATTTGAGATTGCTTTAAACGAAGTACAAAAATACAGAAAGAATATCACAGATGAAGAAAGCCTTTTTAGACAAGTCAGAGAAGCAAATAAAATTTTTCATGGAAGAAAAAATAGAAATGTTGCTCTTATTAAGAAAATTACAATTTTTTATAATAAGATTATTGGGCTAGCTAGAAACGCTCCGATAATATCTGAGGATTTTATAAAAGAAATTATAATTTCTTTGAAAAAAATTGAAGATTCTATTAAGAAGTTTCCTGATGCGCTACAAAGATCTTTAGCACTTAAAAAAATAGTTTTTGTGTACATAGCTTTTGGAAAATTAGAAGATGCAGAAAGAGTTGCTCACATAATTCCAGATATGATTTTTAATTTTATTGGACACGCAGAAGAAAGTAGGGGTGATGTAAGGTTTGAGGCTTTTGAGGAAATTGCTAGGACATATATCGAGCTTAGAAATTTTGGAGGAGCCACAAGGATTATTCAAGAAGTAAGCACCGGTGAGCTATCTAAAAAGAGAAAAGAAACAGTAGCATCACTATTAGATATCATTGATAAATACCTCAACTTTGATAAATACTTCAACTTTGGGCTTATCTAATTTATTAACAATAAGATAAGTTAAATTTTTGATAAGAAAAAGATCCCTCTTTGGTGTGATCAAGCAGCATGGCATACAACCAAACGGTTGCAAAAATACTTGGGAAAGGGAGCATTACCCCTTTCCTTTAATAAAAGCTGATCCAAAATAATTTCAAGTTGTTCTTTCTGGGAAATTAATAACGAAATTCTGCTGATATGCCATATTCATTTTGATTAAAGAATTTGGCTTCTACATTTAAGCTAACAGTATCACCTTTGGTTAGAGTAGATCCTACAAACAACCCCCAGTTAGTTCTTTCTGAAGCATTAACAATATATTGGTTAGCAGGAAGCGGTTTGATTCTGCTTAATATGTAACTAACTCCGACATAAGGAATAAAGTAGTTAAATTTTTGAGCAAGAGCCAAAGAAAATTCCCACTGCCATGACTTAAGTTTCGTCTGCCCAAAAGAATTAGGGGCGCCGTTCACTACCATATGGTCAATACTAGGATAGTATCGGAAGTACTTGCCATCAAAACCAATAAAAGTAGTCTCTTTATATTCCCACAAAATGGCTTTGATACCGCCTCCGCCTGAGATCATAAGTTTTGAGGGGACTTCTACATTTACTAATGAATTATTGGATGTCGAAATTTGCCTGCTGTTGCCTCTTGTAGAACCAACTAAAACGTATAGGTCAGCTCTTTCAAAAAAATTAAGAGCTATTTTTCCTAAATAAGTAAAATAACCAGTATCTACCTCTACACCTTGTTGGTTTTTGAACCGAGATTTTACAACATAATTAGAAATATATCCTAAACGGAGGTTCAAGTAAGGGTTTTCTTCAAAAACAAGCCCCTTAGGAATAAGAGCAGGCTCTGCTGGATTGCCAACTGGAACGGCTTGTAAAAAGGACACTGTAAGAAAAAAAATTATAAAGTTAGTTTTTTTCAAAACCTAATTTCTCCTGAAATATTTACGGAGTTTTGATCAAATAACCTGGACTCTAAGTTGAGTGCCATTTTTTGGCTACTTAAAATTGATGTCCCAATCGCCATACCCCATCTTTTGCGATTAATGGCTTTTCTTATTTCAAAATCTACAATCATATCAAAATTAGGCAGGTCTAGTAATCCTGTGGAAGGGGATGGGGTAATTCTAGAAAATAGGTAGGTAACACCTATATAAGGAGAAAGAAGCTCTCCTTCATATCCAATTAAGACAGACCCTTGTGTTTCCATATATTCCAAGGAAAAGTCAGTAATTAAAGGTGCTGGCATCCCTTCAATTAAAAAATAGTCGGGTTTCGGGTTTGTTTCGAAATATTTTATATCGGCGC
>PFAC01000020.1:3795-7019 GCA_002773835.1 Chlamydiae bacterium CG10_big_fil_rev_8_21_14_0_10_35_9
ATTTCGTTTGTAAAGAATTGCTTTTGCACCTACCGCCCAAGATATTCTTCGTTTTTCAAAAATAACTCGATCAATTTGCATTTTGGAGTTACCTAAAATACCATAAACATCCAATCGGTTAACAAAGTTAAAGGTTAATATTCCTGCATAAGTGGATAAGGTATTGTTAGAGTTTGTAGAATCAATTGTTAAAAACTCATCTTTATATTTTCCTTGATAAACATATTCTTGCAAGTAACCTATTCTCATGCCAAATGTTTTAAGATCATTGGTAATTATCCCATCAAAATAAAACATGGGATTTAAAGGATTGCCAACAAACATGGCAAATAGATGACAGGTCAAAAAAATAAAAAAAACAATACCTTTCATGGACAAGAATGTAGCTGACTGTAATTTTTTGTATAATTTCGAAAAAGAGCTATTAATTTTTGAGTTTGCATTCCCGGTGCTCTATAACAATGTTCATCAATTTGCTTCACAGGTAAAATTTCCTTATTACTAGAGGCAATGAAAACTTCATCAAACTCGATTAGTTCATTATAATTAATTTCCCTTTTTTCTATATCAAAGTGATTTTTGGCTATTTTTAAAATGACCTCTCTTGTAATGCCATACAAAATATTTTCTTTGGGAGTAATTAATGTGTTCTGTTTAATCGCAAAAAAGTTGGCAGTACAAGCTTCTAATATGAAATTGTTACGGTCAACATAAAGAGCTTCAAAAGCATTTTCTTGTCTGGCTTTTTGCGTGGATAAAAGAGCTGGTAAATAATTGAGGCTTTTACATTCAGAAAGATAAGGTGTATGTGAAAGAGTTATCAGCTTGACTCCTTCTTCATAATAGCTTTTAGGATAAATGAGTAAAGGAAGGATAAAGCAGATAAAAGTGGGGGTGCTTTCCATCATAAGAGAATGAGTTGCTTCTCCTCCTGTTAGAATGAATTTAACAGCGGCTTCTTTTTGATTATTGAGTTTCATAAGCTTTTGGATGACATTTTCAAGATCTTCTTGTTGAATATCACAAGGAATCCCTAAAAGTTCGGCTGATTTACGAAATCTTTTTAAATGATCGTATAGATGAAAAGGTATGCCGTTATATGTTCTAAAAAAATCAAAAACTCCAAATCCTCTTGTTAAACCTAAATCCAATACAGAAATTTTTGCTTGGCTCTTATTTAAGTACTCGCCATTGATGTAAAAAATGGAAGGGTAATTCATAAAATTATTTGGCTATTGTTGTTAGTTAACAAGAATACGTATTTATAAATTTTCTGAAATGAAAATTCCAAAAAGGAAAGTGAAAAAATTATTGCAGAGAATTTTTAAAAATGACTATCCATTGGAATTGGAAGCTATGTAAACAAGGAGTGATAAACAATGGCCCTCAAAGACACAACTGCATCTATGGAAAAGATGCTGTCAACTTTAGGTTCTGACTTAAAAAAGGCAATGAAAGGAAATAAAGCTGCTGCACAAAGAGTTAGAACGAATTCTATTAAATTTGGAAAGCTTGCTAAAGACTATAGAAAAGAGTCTATATCCGAAGGGAAGAAGAAAGTGAAAAAGGCAGTAAAAAAAGTTAAGAAGACAGCTAAGAAAGCTGTTAAAAAAGCAAAAAAAACTGTCAGAAAAAAAACCAAGCGTTAAAAAAAATTGTGAGTTAGGAGTGCTTTTTCAAGCGCTCCTCTTTTCTTGTATACATTCTTAAATACTATTACAATTATTAGCTCTTACATCTCACTTAAGGTATATTTTGTGAAAAAAAATCAAATAGTTACTATTCAAAAATTTTCTAAAAAAGGCCTAGGTCTAGGCAGCTTTGTCCATGAAACTTTACAAAAAGAAATAGAAGTGGAGGTTGCACATACTGTAATTGGAGATGAAGTTGAAGTAGAAGTTCTCAGTAAAAGAAAAAAAACACGCAAAGGAAGACTTCTTAATGTAATTTCTTATTCAAAAAATAGAATAGACCCTCCTTGTGAACATGTCGGTATTTGTGGAGGTTGTTCTTGGCAACAAATGGACTATACCGCTCAAATCCAAGAAAAAGAGAGGATCATTCAAAATGTTTTTCAAAACTATATTTTACAAGAGGGAGTGCAAACGTTTCCGATTATCAAGGCTGATCCCATCTTCGCCTATCGCAACAAAATGGAGTTTTCTTTTTCTGAAAATAGAGCCGGCACAAAGTTTTTAGGACTGATGATTGCGCAGGCAGCATCTTATGTATTCAATGTCCATCACTGCCATTTGGCAAGATCTTGGGTATCTAAAACCTTAAATGCTGTAAGAGCATGGTGGGAAAGCAGCTCGCTTTCAGCTTATAACCATCATGATGATACAGGGCATTTAAGAACTCTTATTTTAAGGGAAGCTTTCCGTAGTAGCGAAAAATTAGTATTGTTGACGGTCTCTGGCAATCCCCAATTTGCCCTTAAGAAAAGTAATATAGAAAGTTTTTTACAATGCATAAAAGATACACTACCAAAGGAAAAAGTAAGTGTATTTATAAGAGTGCAGCAAATCAAAAAAAATATGCCTACACAGTTTTTTGAAATGCACTTATCAGGAGAGCCTTATATTACAGAAACATTTAATTTATCTACGGGGAGCCTGGCTTTTAAAATTAGTCCTACGTCTTTTTTTCAGCCAAATACTAACCAAGCAGAAAAGCTATATCAAAAAAGCTTAGACTTAGTAGATATTGATGAGAGCTCAGTGGTCTATGACCTTTATGCAGGAACAGGCACTTTAGGTATGGCTTTTTCTAAACGGGCTAAAAAAGTAATTGGCATTGAGCTGAATGCTCATGCTGTTTGCGATGCCAAGGAAAACCTTGAACTGAACAACATTAAAAATATGCAAATGCACCAAGGGGATGTAGGTAAAGTTCTTGTCGAGTTAATCTCTCAAAAAGACTTTGAAAAGCCTGGCTTGGTCATTGTTGATCCGCCAAGGGCTGGGTTAGATCTTTTGGCAGTTGAAAATATCCGAAAACTGCAGCCTAAACAAATATTATATATTTCTTGTAATCCTTACACACAAAAAGAAAATATCGAGCAGCTTTCTGATATGTATCAATGTAAAATTTTACAGCCTATTGATCAATTCCCGCACACCTTTCACATAGAAAATATTGCTGTTTTATCCCTTAAAACTTGATTTTAGCCTTATTTTAAGGCATCCTTATTAGGATAACTTTCAAAATTTTTAAGGGATTTT